>DASSKF010000051.1:0-7564 GCA_035690725.1 Segeticoccus sp. | reverse complement strand
GCTCGTGGAGGCGGTCGAGGGCAATGACGGCTATGACATCTCGCCGCTGCTGAAGGAGACCGGGCGGGTCACGCTCGACGTCGGCTTCGTCAACACGGCCTCGTGCCAGTCCCAGATCACCTACATCGACGGGGCGAACGGCGTACTGCGCTACCGCGGCTACCCGATCGAGCAGCTGGCCGAGCAGTCCACGTTCCTGGAGACGTCCTACCTGCTGATCCACGGCGAGCTGCCGACGGCCGACCAGCTTGCCGAGTTCGAGGAGTCGTTGCGGCGGCACACGCTGCTGCACGAGGACCTCAAGGGCTTCTTCGCCGGGTTCCCCCGCGACGCCCACCCGATGCCGGTCCTGTCCTCGGCCGTCTCGGCGCTGTCCACGTTCTACCAGGACAGCCTCGACCCGTTCGACCCCGAGCAGGTCGACATCTCGACCGTGCGGCTGCTGGCGAAGGTCCCGACGATCGCCGCCTACGCCTACAAGAAGAGCGTCGGGCAGCCGCTGCTCTATCCCGACAACCAGCACGGCCTGGTCGAGAACTTCCTGCGGATGACCTTCGGCCTGCCCGCGGAGCCGTACGACGTCGACCCGGACCTGGTCAAGGCCCTCGACATGCTGTTCATCCTGCACGCCGACCACGAGCAGAACTGCTCGACCTCGACGGTCCGGCTCGTCGGCTCCGCCCAGGCCAACCTCTTCGCCTCCGTGTCGGCCGGCGTCAACGCCCTCTTCGGTCCGCTGCACGGCGGTGCCAACGCGGCGGTCCTCGACATGCTCGAGGGGATCCAGGCCGACGGCGGCAACGTCGACGACTTCGTGCGCCGGGTCAAGAACAAGGAGCAGGGGGTCAAGCTGATGGGCTTCGGCCACCGGGTCTACAAGAACTACGACCCGCGGGCCAAGATCATCAAGAAGACGGCCGACCAGATCCTCGAGAAGCTCGGCCAGCGTGACGAACTGCTCGACATCGCGATGAAGCTCGAGCAGGTGGCGCTCGAGGACGACTACTTCGTGGAGCGGAAGCTCTACCCGAACGTGGACTTCTACACCGGCCTGATCTACAAGGCCATGGGCTTCCCCACCCGGATGTTCACCGTGCTGTTCGCGATCGGCCGGCTCCCGGGCTGGATCGCCCAGTGGCGCGAGATGATCAACGACCCGCAGACCAAGATCGGCCGCCCACGGCAGATCTACGTCGGAGAGCGCGAGCGCGACTACGTCGCGATCGGCCAGCGCTGACGAGAGGGCGCGCGGTCAGCCGAGGCGGATCCGGACCTTCCCGGCGGCGCCGGTCGGGTTCCCGGCCCGCTGCCAGGTGGCGCCGCTCTCGTCGCGGGACCGGGTCCAGGCGCGGTCCCCGACGGTGACCGAAGTCACGCCGTCGGCCTCCGCGTGGGCGACGGCCCAGGCCCCGGCGGTCCAGCCGTGGTCCGCGGTGCCGGCGTCGACCTCGACGACGTGCCGGCCGGCGGACCGGGCCGGCAGGCCGGTCTGGTGCGTCAGCTCCTCGGCGAAGCCCTCGGCGGAGGTCGCTGCGCCCTGCTCGACGGGGTCGAGGCGGCAGCCGAGGCCGGCCGGTGACTGCCCGGTCAGGACCGAGGCGAGCGCGCGTCCCTCGGTCTCGTGGTCGGCATACGCCTCGGGGTAGCCGCTGCGCTGGATCTGCTGGGCGATCTCGGTGATCCGCTCGTCCTGGTAGCCGGGGATCTTCACCAGCTCGTCGTAGAAGCGGTTGCTGGCGTAGACCGGGTCGGTGATCTGCCCGGCGGTGCCCCAGCCCTGGCTCGGCCGCTGCTGGAACAGCCCGAGGGAGTCCCGGTCGCCGTAGCGCAGGTTGCGCAGCTTCGACTCCTGGATCGCCGTGGTGATCGCGATCGACGCCGCACGGGGCGGCAGCCCCCGCTTCACCGACACCCCGGCGATCGTGGACGCGTTGGCCATCTGCTCCGGCGAGAACGTCACCTCCGGCCCACCGGGGACAGCCACCGCGGTGCACGTCGGGGGACCGAAGTTGCGCAGCAGGCCCTTCCCGCCGACGTAGCCGCCGAGCACGACCGCGGCGAGGAGCGCGAGCAGGACGACGCGGCCGAACCAGCGGCGGCGGGTGCTGCGCGGTCGGTGCTCCTCGCTGAGGATCAGGCCGTCGTCCTCTCGGCGGTGGACGGCCCGGAGGTCTCGGCCCATCGACGTCAGGCGTTCGCGTGCAACGCCGCGTTGAGCGCGGTGCCGCCGCCGGTGCGGTCGAGGGCCTCCACGGCACCGGTCTGGGAGTTGCGCCGCAGCAGCATGCCGTCGCGTCCGCTCAGCTCCGCCGCCTTCACCACCCGGGTCGAGCCGTCGTCGGCGACCACGCTGACCTTGGTGCCGGCGGTGACGTAGAGCCCCGCCTCGACGATGCAGTCGTCGCCGAGGGAGATGCCGACGCCGGCCTCGGCGCCCAGCAGGCAGCGGCGACCGATGCGGACCCGCTCCGTCCCCCCACCGGACAGCGTGCCCATGATCGAGGCACCGCCGCCGATGTCCGAGCCGTCGTCGACGACGACCCCCTGGGAGACGCGCCCCTCCACCATGGAGGAACCGAGGGTGCCGGCGTTGTAGTTGACGAATCCCTCGTGCATCACCGTCGTGCCCTCGGCCAGGTGCGCCCCGAGCCGGACCCGGTCGGCGTCGGCGATCCGCACACCGGTCGGCACGACGTAGTCGGTCATCCGGGGGAACTTGTCGATCCCGTGGACCTGCACGAACCCGCGCTCGCGCAGCCGCATCCGGGTCCGCTCGAAGCCGTCGACGGCACACGGCCCCCGGCTGGTCCACACGACGTTGGTCAGGACGCCGAAGATGCCCTCGACGTTGATGCTGTTCGGCCGGACGAGCCGGTGCGAGAGCAGGTGCAGCCGCAGGTAGGCGTCCGAGGGGCCACCGGGGGCGTCCGCGAGGTCGACCGAGACCCGGATCACCTTGGTGCGCACCTGCCGGGCCGGGTCCTCCCCGGCGAGGGCGGAGAGCCCGGCCGGTGCGGCATACGGGCTGTCCTCGGGAGCCGCGCCGAGGGTCGGCGAGGGGAACCACGTGTCCAGGACCCGGCCGTCCATCGTCTCGGTGGCGAGTCCGTATCCCCAGGCGCGCTCATCCATGCCCCAAGGGTAGGCGAGCGGGCCCCGGAGGATTGCATCCTGCCGGGTAGCCTGCGGCCATGTCCGCCAGCGTGTCCGAGGGCTCCACGGGGGCCGAGCTCGACCTGCGCGACGACGTCGTCTCGCTGACCGCCGCCGTCTGCGACGTCCGCTCGGTCAGTGGTGCGGAGGCCGAGCTCGCCGACGCGGTGGAACGCGCCCTGACGGCCCTGCCGCACCTGCGGGTGGTCCGGGACGGCAACAGCCTCGTCGCCCGCACGGAGCTCGGGCGCCCGGAGCGGGTCGTGCTCGCCGGGCACCTCGACACCGTGCCGCTCACCGACCCGCCGAACCTGCCCACGCGGCGGCGCGGGGAGGAGCTGTGGGGCCGGGGCACCGTCGACATGAAGGGAGGCGTCGCGGTCCAGCTGCGGCTCGCCGCGCTGCTCACGGAGCCCAGCCGCGACGTGACCTACCTGTTCTACGACTGCGAGGAGGTCGAGGAGGCCCGCAACGGGCTCGCCCGGGTGGCCCGCCGCGCCCCGGAGCTGCTCGACGCCGACTTCGCGGTGCTGCTCGAGCCGACCGACGGCGGCATCGAGGGGGGCTGCAAGGGGACCCTGCGGGTGGAGGTCGCCACCGAGGGGGTGGCCGCGCACTCGGCCCGGCCGTGGAACGGCCGCAACGCGATCCATGCTGCGGCGCCGGTGCTGCAGCGACTCGCCGGCTACACGCCGCGGACGGCGACCGTCGACGGCCTCGACTACCACGAGGCGCTCAACGCGGTGGGGATCCGCGGGGGCGTGGCCGGCAACGTCATTCCGGACGCCTGCGTCGTGACGGTGAACTACCGCTTCGCCCCCGACCGCACCCTGGACGACGCACTCGCCCACGTGCGCGAGGTCTTCGAGGGGTATGCCGTGACGGTCACCGACGCTGCCGAGGGCGCCCGTCCCGGCCTGGACCGGCCGGCGGCGCGCTCCTTCGTCGAGGCGCTCGCCCTGCCGGTCACCGCAAAGCAGGGCTGGACCGACGTGGCCCGGTTCTCCGCCCTCGGCGTCCCGGCGGTCAACTTCGGCCCGGGCGACCCGAACCTCGCCCACCACGACGAGGAACGCTGCCCGGTGGCCCAGATCGAGCAGGCCGAGGCCGCACTCCTGCGCTGGCTCGGCTGACCCGGCCGGCCGCTGTCGACGCGCGCTCCGGGGAGGCCCGGCCTAGGGTCGATCACGTCACGTCCCCGAGCGGAAGGACCGATCACGATGGGCCTCGACGACAAGATGGGCAACAAGGCCGAGGAGGCCAAGGGCAAGGCCAAGGAGAGCGCTGGCGACGCCACCGACAACGAGCAGTGGCAGGCCGAGGGCAAGGGCGAGCAGAGCTCGGCCGACCTGAAGCAGGCGGGCGAGAAGGTGAAGGACGCGTTCAAGGACTGAGGACGCCCCGGCGTCGGCCGCCGGCACGGTCGGTAGGTTGGCGCCGTGACTGACGACAACCAGACGGCGCCGCCCGACGCCGACGGAGCCGAGGTCGACGGAGCCGAGGTCGAGGGCGACGGTGAGTACCGCACCGGCCCCGTGACGCTGCGCGGCAAGCGCGTCCCCTCGACCACCACCGACCAGCGGCTGCTCGACAACGTCGGGCGGGCCGACTGGCTGCACACCGACCCGTGGCGGGTCATGCGCATCCAGAGCGAGTTCGTGGAGGGTTTCGGCGCGCTCTCCGAGCTGGGGCCCGCGGTCAGCGTGTTCGGCTCGGCTCGCTGCCGGCCGGGGACGCCGGAGTACCGGCTCGCCGAGCAGGTCGGGCGGCACGCCGCCGAGATGGGCTACGCGGTCATCACCGGCGGCGGCCCCGGCACGATGGAGGCGGCCAACAAGGGCGCGCTCGAGGCAGGCGGCTCCTCCGTGGGGCTCGGGATCGAGCTGCCGTTCGAGCAGGGGCTGAACCGCTACGTCGACCTCGGCGTCAACTTCCGCTACTTCTTCGCCCGCAAGACGATGTTCGTCAAGTACGCGCAGGGCTTCATCGTGCTGCCCGGTGGGTTCGGCACCCTCGACGAGCTGTTCGAGGCCGTCACCCTGGTGCAGACCCGCAAGGTCACGCGGTTCCCGATCGTGCTCGTGGGCCGGTCGTTCTGGCAGCCGCTGCTGGACTGGATCGAGGGGACCCTGCGCGAGGCCGGCACGATCGGCGCCAAGGACCTCCACCTCGTGCAGGTGACCGACGATCCGGCCGACGCCGTGCGGCTCGTGCACGAGGCCGAGCGGAGGACCGACCGGGCCGCGAGCCCGGCGGAGCGGCCCGAGTAGACCAATTCAGCCGAGCGCGCGCCGCGCCTCCCGGGGAGTTGCGGCGCGCAGCGCGGACACCATGTCCAGGGCCTGCCGGGTCGCCGGTACGTCGTGTGCCCGCACGAGGCGCGCGCCCTCCCACGCCGCCACGACGGTCGCCGTCAGCGTCGCGGTGAGCCGCTCGGTCTTCGGGCCGTGCAGCGCGATCGCCTCGGCGAGGAAGTTCTTGTTCGACACGGCCAGCAGCACGGGCCACCCCGTCGCGACCAGCCGCGGCACCGCCGCCGTCACGGCCAGCGAGTGGTGGGTGTTCTTGCCGAAGTCCTGCGCCGCGTCGATGAGGATGCCGTCCTCGCGCACCCCGGCCCGGACGGCGCGCTCGGCGAGCGCCTCGAGGTCGGCGAGCACCTGGCCGACCAGGTCGGCATACCGCACCCGGTGGGGGTCGACGCGGGGCGGGTGGCCGCCCGTGTGGGCACAGACGTAGGCGGCGCCGTGCTGCGCCGCCGCGGCCGGGATCTCCGGGTCGCTCCCGCCCCAGGCGTCGTTGACCAGGTCCGCCCCGGCGGCGCACGCGGCGTCGGCCACCTCCGCGCGCCAGGTGTCCACGCTGATCACCAGGTCGGGCCAGCGCTCGCGGACGGCCGAGACGAACGGGACGACCCGGTCCTGCTCCTCGGCCGCCGACACGACCGGCCCGGGGCCGGCGCGCACCCCGCCGACGTCCACGGCGTCCGCGCCCTCGGCGACGGCACGGGCGACGGCGGCGAGCGCGACGTCGTCGTCGACGTAGGCGCCGTGGTCGAAGAACGAGTCGGGGGTCCGGTTGACGATGGCCATCAAGCCGGTCTCGCCGGGGCGGAGGACGTGGCCGCGCAGCACGAGGTCGCGCGCGACGGGAGCGTGGGGGGACATGGGACGATCATCGCGTGGTCGTGCTGCTCGTCGTCATCGTGGTGGTCCTCGTGGGCCTGACCGCGGCTGCCGTGGCGGGTCGGATCGGCGGCGGGACACCGCCCCCGGTGTCGACCCGGTCGTTCCAGCCGCTGCCCCCGGGTGAGCTCGCCGCCGACGACCTCGGTGAGCTGCAGTTCGACCAGGCGCTGCGCGGCTACCGCATGGACCAGGTCGACGCGGTGATCGAGCGGCTGTTCACCGAGCTGCGGCAGCGCGACACCGAGATCACCGAGCTGCGCGACCGGCTCCCGGGCTGAGCGCCGGAGAATGAGCGCCGGGGAACGGGACGCCCCCGTCGCGGTGCATGGGACGGCGCGGGGCGGGTAGGGGTCGGTACCCCTGAAGTCCCGCGGAAGGGTGACCCCGACCGGCCATGAGCACGCTCGCCGCACCGACCAGGACGCAGGACCACCACGGCACCGGCGAGCTGAACCGGGGGCACCTCGCCCGGGAGCTGCAGGGGGTGGTCCGCGGCGAGGTCCGCTTCGACGGGGCCAGTCGCCACCTCTACGCCAACGACGCCTCCGTCTACCGCTTCGTCCCGGCGGGCGTGGTGGTGCCGCGCGACGAGGAGGACGTCGTCGCCGCCCTCGAGGTCTGCCGACGGCACCACGCCCCGATCCACGCCCGCGGCGGGGGGACGGGTCTGGCCGGCCAGACCGTGAACACCGGGGTGGTCTTCGACTTCTCGAAGTACATGAACCGCGTGCTCTCGCTGGACCCCGAGGGCCGCACCGCCCGGGTGCAGCCCGGCGCCATCTGCGACGACGTGCGCGACGCCGCGCTCGAGCACGGCCTGACCTTCGCCCCCGACCCGGCCACCCACGACCACAACACCCTCGGCGGGATGATCGGCAACAACTCCTGCGGCACCCACTCGGTGTTCGGCGGCAAGACGGTCGACAACGTCCTCGAGCTCGACGTCCTCCTCTACGACGGCACCCGCCTCACCGTCGGCGTCGACGAGGAGGAGGAGCTGCCGGCGGTCATCGGGGCCGGGGGCCGTCGGGGCGAGATCTACGCGGGCCTGCGCGACCTGCGGGACCGCTACGGCGAGCTGGTCCGCGAGCGCTACCCGCACATCCCGCGGCGGGTGTCCGGCTACAACCTCGACGACCTGCTGCCCGAGAAGGGCTTCAACCCGGCCCGCGCCCTCGTCGGCTCCGAGAGCACCTGCGTCCTCGTGCTGTCCGCCACCCTCA
>DASSKF010000050.1:0-2658 GCA_035690725.1 Segeticoccus sp. | reverse complement strand
TCCCGCCGACCTCGGGACTCTGCGACCGGGCTCAGCCGCCCAGTGAGCCCGCGACCGCCGCACCGATCGCCGCGAACGTCGGGAGCACCGTCGCCCCGTGGTCGACCCCCTCGACCGTGAGGCCGGTGGCGGTCATCGCGACGGCGGCCCACCGCTCCCCGCGCCGGAACAGCGCCATGTCGTGCCGCAGCCCGACGAGCTCCCCGGTCTTGTTGCCGTGCCACAGCTCCGGCGGCAGCGCCCCGGGCAGGCCGGAGACGTGCTGCTGGGAGGCCAGCAGGTTGAGCGCGTGGTCGGTCCCGACCGGCGGAAGCAGGTCACCGGTGACCAGCAGGGCGAGCAGGCGCGTGAGGTCGGCGGCGCAGGTGAGGTTGTCCCGCCCCCGCGCCGCGGCCTCCAGGTCCATGAGGTGCCGCTGGAGCCGGGTCCCGGACAGTCCGTGCCGCTCCAGCAGGTCCTGCACCGCGGTGATCCCGACGACGTCGATGACCGCGTTGGTCGCGTCGTTGTCGCTCAGCGCGACCATGAGCGCGAGCAGCTCCTCCAGCGGCAGCGTCGTGACCGACGGCGTCAGCGACAGGGCACCGCTACCGCCCACCCGGGTCACCGGCAGGTCCACCGGCTGGTCGAGGCGGAGATCGCCCCGGCTCACGGCCGCGAGGGCAGCGACCAGGATCGCCACCTTGATCGTGCTGGCGGAGGGCACCGGCCGGTGGGCGTCGAGCTCCACCCGGCCGCCCCGGTGGTCCAGCACCGCCACGCTCACCCGTCCCGGTGCCACCTGCACGGCGGCCCGCACCTGCCCCTCCAGTGCCGTCACGCCGGCGAGTATGCCGTGTGCTCCCCAGCCGTGGAGAGCCGCCGCTGCCGGGAGACGAACTCGGCACACGGCCGACCTTCTCCCGGCGGTCAGGCACGAGTGGGAGACGAACTCGGCACGTGGGCGACTTCCGACGCGTGCCAGCTCCCCGGATCGCCGTGTCACGATCGGCTCACGCAGCGGGGGCGGCGCTGGCTCGCGATCGCAGGGCCGCACCCGCCAACATCAGGATGCCCGCGACGAGGAGGGGCAGCCCGACCGAGAAGATGCCGAGGATCCCCAGCGCCAGCAGGATCACGCCGCCCACCAGCAGCGCGGCGACCGGCCTGGGAAGGGCAGGCAGGAAACTGCCGAGGCCGAGGACGATCACCACGCACAGCCCGGCGACGAACCACCACACCGGACCACCGTCGTCCTGGTGGTGGATGAGCCAGAGGTAGATGCCGCCGTCGGCGGCGACGAGCGTGACGGAGGCCGCCACGAGCCCGATCGAGACGCGCCCGGCGTTCCTGGCCGTCATGAACGCATCGTAGGCGTCGGGTGCGATCGATGGCGTCTCGTGCCCCGGCGGGGGCACACTGGACGAGGCCACTGCGTGGGTCACGGCGCCGGACCAGGGGTGGCCGGTCCGAAGAGCGGAGGTTGGGCCATGGGCGACACCGACGACCTGCGTGAACTGCACGCTGCCTACACCTGGAGGTCAACGCCGCCATCGCCGAGGACCGGATGGACTCGTCGCTCGGCTCGAGGAGGACGACACGGACCGGGCGCTGAGGCTGATCACGGCGACGCAGTCACCTGAGTGCGGGCGGCCCGACTGCGTCGTCTGTCAGCGGCACCAGTCCGTCCCGCGCCCTCCTGCCCGTCACGAAGTCGTCGCGTGGGTGCACCGGAGCCACCCCGCTGACCCGGGCCACCGTCAGCGGCCCTCGGAGTCACTACCGGTCGTCGCTTGCCCGCTCGGCGAGGTCGCGTAGGACGGCGACCGCGTCGTCGGCCCGCTCCACCGGCACCAGGAGGTGATCGTGGCGGTTGCCCGCGACGACGTTGCAGCTGATGTTCTCCTCGGTCAGGGCGGCACTCACCGATGCCGTCAACCCGACGGCCGACAGCGCTGAATGCACCTGCAAGGTGATCCAGCCCGCGACGAACTCGTAGGCCAGGCCCAGCCGGTCAGCATCGTCCTGGCTCACCACCACGCTGAGGCCCTCTGCCTCTGCGACGCTGGCACACACCTCGACGTCTGTCGGCACGGCGTCGACCGTGACGAAGACGAACCGTCCTGGGCGACGACGGGGTGCCATCGTCGCCAGCAGCCTCCGCAGGCTGGTCTCGCCGCTCACCCATGCAGTCTGCCCTTTTCCTGGAGTGAGTACGTGTGCGCAGGTCCTCGCGACAGTCCGTCGGCAGTGGCCGTCGAGCAGATCCTCACGGCGGCATCGTCGCGAGGATCTGGCGCGGTCCCGCTCCGCAACGGGCGAGCAGTCGTCAACGCGGAGGTGTTGCGCTGGTTGCACGGGGATGCACCCGACCCGTGGTCGGGTGGCGGCGACGGCAGCGGCCGCGACCCGGTCGTGCTCGAGGAGCTCCGCCGCAAGATCCGCGGCGAATGACCCATCGCCATCGCATCGCGACAGCCGCCGACCGCGAGGGGCGATGCGGCTCGCACCGCCCTGCGGGCGACCGGCACCCGGCTCTGCACGTGCGCCCGCACCGGACCACGCCGCTGAGAACAGCGTGACGGAGGTGTTCTAGGGTTCCCTCGTGCACGGCGAGTACAAGGTGCCCGGAGGCAAGCTGGTCGCGGTCGAGGTGGAGACCGACGACGGCAGGCTGAG
>DASSKF010000049.1:0-16586 GCA_035690725.1 Segeticoccus sp. | reverse complement strand
TGGTGGGCGCACATGGGCTGGCTGTTCGACGTCGAGCAGACCCCGCGCAGCAAGTACGCCCCGGACCTGATGAAGGACGACGCGATCCGCCGGGTGAACAGCTCCTTCCCCGGGCTCGTCGCCGTCTCGCTGCTGCTGCCGGCCCTCGTCGGCGGCCTGTGGTCGATGTCGTGGTGGGGCGCGGTGACCGCGTTCTTCTGGGGCTCCCTGGTCCGCGTGGCGCTGCTGCACCACGTGACCTGGTCGATCAACTCGATCTGCCACGCCCTCGGCGAGCGCCCGTTCAAGAGCCGGGACAAGTCCGGCAACGTCTGGTGGCTCGCGGTGCTGTCGATGGGTGAGTCCTGGCACAACCTGCACCACGCCGACCCCACCTGCGCCCGGCACGGCGTGGACAAGGGCCAGGTCGACTCCAGCGCCCGGATCATCTGGGTGTTCGAGAAGCTGGGGTGGGCGCGCGACGTCCGCTGGCCGCGCCCCTCGCGCCTGGCCGCCAAGCGCGTCGCCGCCTGAGTCCCCGTGGTTGAGATGATGGCGCGGTGAGCGCTGCCCGGAACAAGGACGAGACCACCCCCGCCCGATCCCGGATGACCGGCAAGGAGCGGCGCGAGCAGCTCATCGTCATCGGGCGGACCATCTTCGCCGAGAAGGGGTTCGAGGGCACGACGGTGGAGGAGATCGCCGCCCGGGCCGGGGTCTCCAAGCCGGTGGTCTACGAGCACTTCGGCGGCAAGGAGGGCCTCTACGCCGTCGTGGTCGACCGCGAGATCCGCACCCTCCTCGACGGCATCACCGGGGCCCTCGTGAACGGCACGCACCCCCGGGAGCTGGTCGAGCAGGCCGCGCTCGCGCTGCTGGACTACGTGGAGAACTCCACCGACGGGTTCCGCATCCTCGTCCGGGACTCGCCCGTCGGGGAGACGACCGGATCCTTCGCAAGCCTGATCAGCGACGTCGCCTCCCAGGTCGAGCACCTGCTCGGCGACGAGTTCAAGCGCCGCAAGCTGGACCCGAAGTCGGCCCCGATCTACGCCCAGATGCTCGTCGGGATGGTGGCGCTGACCGGCCAGTGGTGGCTGGACTCACGCCGGTTCAGGAAGGCCGACGTCGCCGCCCACCTGGTCAACCTTGCCTGGAACGGCCTCGCCGGCCTCGAGCAGAAGCCTCGGCTGCACACGCCGGTCAGCTGACGCCGCTCAGTATGCCGCGCACCTCCCGGGTGCCCACCTGCTCGAACCGGTCGTACCACTCCCCGACGCTGCCGAACCGCCGCGCGGCGTGCACCACGACGACCTCGTCGTAGGCGTCCTCGAGCTCCGCGACCACCCGGCCCGGGCACACCGGCGCCGCGAGCGTGACCGACGGGGCGCCGGCCGCGCGCAGCAGCGCCGCCGCGGCCCGAGCCGTGGCCCCCGTGGCCACACCGTCGTCCACCACGAGCGCCGGACGCAGACCTCCGGCGGGTACCTGCCCGCCCGGCTCCGCGGCCGAGGCGGTCCGGCCCCGCAGCTCGGCCGCCAGGGCGGTCGCCTCCTGCCGGGCCCGGGCGACCAGCTCCTCGACCCGGTCCCGGGGGAGCCGCACCTGCTCCACCACCTGGTCGTTGAAGACGGCCGGCCCGGTCTCCCCGACCGCGCCGAGGGCGAGCTCAGGCTGCCACGGCACGCCGATCTTGCGGATCACCAGCACGTCCAGGCCGAGGCCGAGGACCTGCGCCACCTCACGCGCCACGGGCACGCCGCCGCGGGGAAGTGCCAGCGCCGTGTTCGGCCGCGGTCCGGGACGCCCCCGCCACCGGGCGGCGAGCTCCTCGCCGAGGCGTCGTCCGGCGTCCGTGCGGTCGCGGAACATACGCCTCAGTGTGCCCGGCGCCGCGGGGGCCCGCAGCGCGGCCGGACCCTGCCGAAGCGTCAACCCGCCCGGGTCACGCCTGCTGCATCTCGATCCGGTTCCCGACCGGGTCGTCGGTGTGGAACCGGCGCAGGCCGGGGACGGTCTCGTCCCACCGCACCTCGCCGCCGGCGGCCGCGACGCGCCGGGCCACCTCGTCGACGTCGCCGACCGCGATCCCCGGGTGCGCCTTGCGCGCCGGGGTGAACGGATCCTCCACGCCGCAGTGGATCTCGCACGCACCGGCGCGGAACCACACGCCACCGCGGGCGGCGAGGACGGGCGGCTTGGCGAGCTCCGTCATCCCGAGCACCCCCGCGTAGAACTGCCGGAGCCGGTCCTCCGACCCCGCGGGGCAGGAGACCTGGACGTGGTGCAGCCCAACGGGGCCCGGCTCCGCTCCGTCGGTCTCCCCCGGCCGGTGCCCCACGGCGAAGACGCGACGGAAGGGCAGCGGCGTGCCGAACGACCGGCGCGGGTAGGCGTCCCGGAGGCGCTCGGCATACCGGGTCAGGAAGTCCGCGCGCTCCCGCTCGTCGGTCAGCACGTCCAGTACCGGACGCAGCGCCGTTCCCTTCACCCACTCCAGCACCGGGTCGTCCTGTGCCCCGTCCGGGTCCAGCAGGTGCAGGTAGGTGGTCTCCCACGTGTCCGGCACCAGGCCCGCGTCCGCCATCAACGACGCGTATGCCGAGGGCTCGCCGACCGCTGCCCCGTCCCGCAGCCGCGGCGTCAGCTCCGCGGCCCGCGGGTGGACGCGTGCGAGCTCGCGCAGGATCGCGTGCGAGGGCGCGTCGAAGTTGCCGGGGACCTGGAGGGCGAACCAGCCGCCGGGGGCGAGCGCACCGATCCAGGCGGGCAGCAGCCGGCGGTGGTCCGGAACCCACTGCAGCAGCGCGTTGCTCACCACGACGTCGGGGGCAGCCCCGAGGGACGCGGGGTCCCACTCGCCGACGTCGGCGTGCACCCACTCCACCCGGCCGGCAGCGTCGAGCTCGCGGGCGCGCTCGAGCATCGGCACCGAGGAGTCGACGCCGACGATCCGCGCACCGGGCCAGCGGCGGGTCAGGCCGAGGGTGAGCGGGCCGTTGCCGCAGCCGAGGTCGACGACGAGGCGTGGCGACTCGGCCTGCACCCGGTGCAGCAGGTCGTGGAACGGTCGACCGCGGTGGTCGCCGTAGCGGGCGTACTGCTGCGGGTCCCAGGTCGCGGCCCCCGTGTTGGCGGTGGTGTTCTCGGCGGTGTTCTCGGCCATGCTGGTCCTCCTCCAAAGTATCTTGACATCAAGATACTCGACGGCAAGTAGAGTGGCCACATGGTTTCGACCGAGGGCGCCGACCACGACGAGGTCGACCGGATCGTCGAGGCCTGGCAGCGCGAGCGGCCCGACCTCGACGTCGCCCCGCTGCAGGTGCTCTCGCGGGTGTCCCGGCTGGCGCGGCACCTCGACCTCGCCCGCGGCTCGGCGTTCACCCGCCACGGGCTCGAGGGGTGGGAGTTCGACGTGCTGTCGGCCCTGCGCCGGGCCGGGGAGCCCTACCAGCTCTCTCCCGGCCGGCTCGTCCAGCAGACGCTGGTCACCAGCGGCACGATGACCAACCGGGTCGACCGCCTCGAGCGCCGCGGCCTGGTCCGGCGCAGCCCCGCACCCCGGGACCGGCGCGGCGTCATCGTGGCGCTCACCGACGAGGGCCGACGGGTCGTCGACCGGGCCATGGCCGACCTGCTCGAGAGCGAGCACGCGCTGCTCGCCGAGCTGCCCGAGCAGGCGCGTACCGAGCTGGCCGACCTGCTGCGGACGCTGCTCGGCCCGTTCGAGCACTGAGCAGGCGAACACATCTTGTCCCCGGCACCGCTTGCCGTGCTCGGCCCCGGTTGCAGCGGCGGCCCAGCAGCCGAACCCGTCCGCGGGGGACCGCTTGCCGTGCTCGGCCCCGGTTGCAGCGGCGGCCCAGCAGCCGAACCCGTCCCGGACCCTCCCCGCCCATCCCGTTGACGGGCACCGGCGGATCCTCCACAGGCCGGACACTCGCATCCCGCGAGGCCCACAGGGGGTCAGGCCCCGGGGCCGATCGACGCCACGCAGCCCGAGGCTGTTCGGGTGAACGAACTGCTGATCACCCGCAGCACGGACCGAGGTGGCGTCTTCACCCGGGAGGATGCGCTCGCGTGCGGCTACACCGACGCCGGCCTGCGGGTCCTGGTCAGGACAGGGGCCTGTCGTCGCCTCGCCCGCGGCGTCTATGGGCTCGCGGGCTCGACCGCTCCGGTGTCACGCGAGGACCGGCACCGCCAGCTGACCCGGGGCCTCCTGCTGCGATTCGCTGGCCGTGCCGTGGCCAGTCACCACTCGGCGCTGCTGCTGCACGCCCTGCCCGCGCACGCGGTCGACCTCGCGCGGGCGCACCTGACCACCCTGACCAGGTCCCACGGCCGGGTGGGTCCGGAGTTTGCCGTTCATCGCCGACTCGATGGCGTGGAGCCGACGCTCGTCGGCGACTGGCCGACCGTGCCCATCGCCATCGCCGTCATCCAGACGGCGGCCCACGCAGGCAGCACGGCGGGGATCGTCGCAGCGGACGCTGCGCTCCACCGCCAGCAGGTGACGGCGGAGGACCTGGAGCTGGCCGCGAGGCAGGCCGCCGGGTGGCCGGGCGGCCGCGAGGCACAGCTGACGGCGCAACTGGCTGACCAGCGCTCCGAGTCGGTCGGCGAGAGCCGGCTCCGGCTGGTCTTCCACGCCCTCCGGATCCCGGTGACCCCACAGTTCAGCGTGGAGGACGGCGACCGGGTCATCGCCCGAGCCGACTTCCGGGTCCGCGGGACCCGCCTGCTGGTCGAGTTCGACGGCCTGCTCAAGTACCGCGGCGAGGGCGGAGCCGAGGCGGTCGCCCGGGAGAAGCAGCGCGAGGACCGGGTTCGCCGGCAGGGATGGGGCTTCGAGCGCTTCACCTGGGACGACCTGGAGCGGCCGTCGTTGGTCGCGGCACGGGTGCGCGAAGGATGTCGTCGCGTCGCCTGACGTGGGAACCGTCGTTGGTGGACCTGGTGGTCGCCGTCGTCGTGCCGACGGCGTCAGGTGTCGAGCCCCCGCTGCAACGGCGGCGCTCGAGCCGAAGCGGACACCCGACACCGGTTCGCTCACCGGGCCCACGCTGCAACGGCGGCCCAGCACGACAAACGCCCCCGCGGGTTCGCTTCCCGCCCCGATCCGCCACGGCAACCGGGGCCGCGCGACCGGAGCCGGGACGACCGACCGCCCGACCGCCCGACCGCGCGATCAGCTCACGACGTCCGCCGCCTCGAGCCACTCCGTCTCGAGGCGCTCGCGCTCGTCGAGGACCTCACGCAGCTGCCCGTTGAGCTCGAGCGCCTTCTGGTGGTCGTCGGCGGCGGCCACCATCTGCTCGTGCAGCCGTTGCTCCCGGTCGGCCAGCTTGCCGAGCTGGCGCTCGATCCGGTTCATGTCCTTGCGCGCCGACCGCACGGCGGCCGCGTCCGGCGCATCCGCGGGAGCGGCCCCAGCATCCGCGGGAGCGGCCCCAGCATCCGCAGGAGCGGCCCCAGCACCGGCGGGAGCCGCAGCAGCGGCACCGGTGCCGCCCGCTGACCCGCTCGCCCGGCCGGACCCGGACGCCTCGGCCTCCCGCCGCAGCTCGAGGTACTGCTCGACACCCCCGGGCAGGTCCCGGACCCGGCCGTCCCCGAGCAGGGCAACCTGCCGGTCACACATCCGCTCCAGGAGGTAGCGGTCGTGCGAGACCACGAGCAGCGTGCCGGCCCAGCCGTCGAGCACGTCCTCGAGCGAGGTGAGCGTGTCGATGTCCAGGTCGTTCGTCGGCTCGTCGAGCAGCAGGACGTTGGGCTCGTCCATGAGCAGCCGCAGGATCTGCAGCCGCCGGCGCTCGCCGCCGGACAGGTCGCCGACCCGCGTCTGCTGCCGGCCGCCGGTGAACCCGAGCCGCTGGGCGAGCTGGCTGGCGCTGACCTCCCGGTCCCCAAGCCGGATGTGCGAGCGCACGTCGGTGATCGCGTCGATGACGCGGCGGCCGGCGAGCGGCTCGAGCTCGCGCACCTCCTGGGTCAGGTGGGCCAGGACCACGGTCTTGCCGACCTTGCGCTTGCCGGCGTCGAGCGGGACGTGCCCGTCCACGGCCCCGAGCAGCGTCGACTTCCCGGCGCCGTTCACGCCGACGATCCCGACCCGGTCACCGGGCGCCAACCGCCAGGTCACCCGGTCCAGCAGCGCCCGGCCACCCCGACGCACGGTCGCCTCGAGCAGGTCGACCACGTCCTTGCCGAGCCGGGTCGTGGCGAACCGGACGAGCGAGACCTCGTCCCGGGGCGCGGGCTCGTCGGTGATGAGGGCGTTGGCCGCCTCCACCCGGAAGCGCGGCTTGCTCGTGCGCGCCGGCGGGCCGCGCCGCAGCCACGCCAGCTCCTTGCGGAGCAGGTTGTTGCGCCGCTCCTCGGTGACCGCCGCGATCCGTGCCCGCTCGGCCTTCGCCAGCACGTATGCCGCATAGCCGCCCTCGTATGCGTGCACCCCGCCGTCCTCGACCTCCCAGGTCGTCGTGGCGACGGCGTCGAGGAACCACCGGTCGTGCGTCACGGCGACCAGCGCCGTGTCGGGGCCGCTCCGCCGCTGCACGAGGTGGTCGGCCAGCCAGGCCACGCCCTCGACGTCGAGGTGGTTGGTCGGCTCGTCCAGCAGCAGCAGGCCGGGGTCGGCCACCAGCAGAGCCGCCAGCGCCAGCCGCCGGCGCTCACCACCGGACAGGGGGCCGACCAGGCCGTCGAGACCGCCCACGGCACGGGCGTCCAGGCCACCCAGCAGCCCGTCGAGGACGTCGCGGACCCGGGCGTCACCGGCCCACTCGTGCTCGGCGAGGTCGCCGAGCACGACCTCGCGGACGGTGGCCGTCGGCTCGAGGGTGTCCTCCTGGGCCAGCAGGCCCACCGTGAGGGTGCCGGTGCGGGTCACCCGACCGGTGTCCACCTCCTGCTGGCCGGCGAGCACGCGCAGCAGGGTCGACTTGCCGCCGCCGTTGCGCCCGACGACCCCGATTCGGTCGGCACCGCCGACCCCGAGGGAGACGTCGTCGAGCACCACGGTGGTGCCGAGGGCCAGCGAGAGCCGCTCGGCCGAGACGAGGTTGACCACCGTCACAGGGTCCGCAGGCTCGGCGAGCGGACCACGTGCACCCCGTGCGCCGGGCCCGTGGCCCGCTTCACCTCCGGGGCCGCGCCGCTGGCAGCGAGCGCCACCGACAGGTCCAGGGCACCCTCGACGTCGGCGGTCAGGAAGGCGATCGTCGGCCCGGACCCGGACACGACGCCGCCGAGCGCGCCGAAGTCGAGGCCGACCTCGAGCAGCCCGCGCAGCTCGGGACGCAGGGTGAACGCCGCCTCCTGCAGGTCGTTGGTGAGCGCACCCCCGACGGCCTCCGGGTCTCCCGAGCGCAGGGCGCTCATCAGGTCCTCGGAGGGCTCCGGCTCGGGGACGGGACGGCGACCGCGCAACCGGTCGCACTCGGCATACACCAAGGGGGTGGACAGGCCGCCCTCGCTGATCGCGAGCACCCATTCGTAGTGCCCGGGGGCCAGCACGGGCACCAGGTGCTCCCCGCGGCCGGACCCGATGGCCGTGCCACCCGCGAGCGCGAACGGCACGTCGCTGCCCAGCTCGGCGGCGAGCTCCTCCAGCTCGTTGCGCGACAGCCCGGCCTCCCACAGCAGGTCGCACGCGAGCAGCGCCCCGGCGCCGTCGGCGGAGCCGCCCGCCATGCCGCCCGCGACCGGGATCTCCTTGTCGATGGTGATCCGCACCGGCCCGTGGTCGCCCGCCTGCTCGGCGATGAGGCGGGCGGCGCGCAGCGCCAGGTTGTCGCCGTCGGTGGGGACGTGGTCCGCGTAGGGCCCGGTGACGACGACCTCCCAGTCGTCGGCCGGCTCCACGGTCACGTCGTCGTAGAGACCGATCGCATGGAAGACGGTGGCGAGGTCGTGGAAGCCGTCCGCGCGGCGGGGCCCGACGGTCAGCTCCAGGTTGAGCTTTGCCGGCGCACGCACGGTCACCGAACGGGCGGGAGCCGACGCACGAGACATGCGCTCACCCTATGGCCCGGTGCCGGTCACGCCACACCGGCGGGGACCCGGGCGCCCGTGCGGCCACCCACCTATCCGAGCGCCGCCCGTGCCGCCGCGATCCGCGCGAACTCCGGTATGTCGAGCCGCTCCCCCCGAGTGCGCGGGTCCACGCCGGCCGCGCGCAGGGCCTCCTCCGCCCGGGTGGCCGATCCTGCCCACCCGGCGAGAGCGGCACGCAGTGTCTTGCGCCGCTGGGCGAATGCGGCGTCGACACAGGCGAACACGGCCTCCCGGTCCACGACGACCCCGCCGAGCTCCGCGGGCGGTGGCGGGCGGCGGGTCATCGCCACGAGGCCGGAGTCGACGTTGGGCGCCGGCCAGAAGACGGTCCGGCCGACGGTGCCGGCGAGCCGGACGTCGGCGTACCAGGCGGCCTTGACGCTCGGCACGCCGTACGCCTTGCTCCCCGGGGCCGCGGCCAGGCGCTCGGCCACCTCGAGCTGCACCATCACCAGCGCCCGCTCGACGGTCGGCAGGTGCGCCAGCAGGCCGAGGACGACGGGCACCGCGACGTTGTACGGCAGGTTCGCGACGAGTGCCGTGGGCTGCGGGTCCGGCAGGGACCGCACCGTGAGCGCGTCGGCCCGCAGCACCGACAGGCGTTCCCGCAGGTCCGGCACCCGCTCCCCCACGGTGGCGGGAAGGGCGTCGGCGAGCAGCCGGTCGATCTCGACCGCGACGACCCGGCGGACGCGTGGCAGCAGCGCGAGGGTCAGCGACCCCAGGCCCGGGCCGACCTCGAGGACCACGTCGTCGGGCCCGACACCGGCCAGCCGCACGATGCGGCGAACCGTGTTGGCATCGATGACGAAGTTCTGCCCCCACTGCTTCGTGGGCCGCACCCCGAGGCGAGCGGCGATCGCGCGGACGTCGGCCGCCCCGAGCAGCCGCTCCCCCTCCAGGTCGCTCACCGCCGACCTCGGGACTCTCCAGCCGACCTAGGGACATCCCGACGAATCTCGGGACTTCCCGAGGGCCAAAGTCCCGAGATCGGTGGGAGACTCCCTAGGTCTGCGATCAACGCCATCACGGGCGGGGTCGCGCGCCCCATCACCAGGGACCGTAGATGCGCTCGGCGTTGTCGGACAGGGCGGTGCAGAGGATCGGGACGGCGAGCCCCAGGACGTCGGCCATGGCCCGGACGGTGAGCGGCACCAGGTAGGGCGCGTTGGTCGACCCGCGGTGCGGCGCCGGGGTGAGGAACGGCGCGTCGGTCTCGACGAGCACCTGCTCGGCCGGCGTGACGGCGAGCGCGTTGCGCAGCGCGGGCGCGTTCCTGAAGGTGACGGTGCCGGCGAAGGACAGGTAGTAGCCCCGGTCCACGCACTCGCGCGCCATCTCGATGTCGCCCGAGAAGCAGTGCAGCACCGTGACGTCGGGCGCGCCCTCCTCCTTGAGGATGCGCAGCACGTCGTCGTGGGCGTCGCGGTCGTGGATCTGCAGCGGCTTGCCGAGCCGCTTCGCGAGGTCGATGTGCCAGCGGAACGAGTCCTGCTGTGCGCCGACGCCGTCCGGCCCGGTGCGGAAGTAGTCCAGCCCGGTCTCCCCCACGACCCGCACCCGCGGGTGCTGCGCCAGCCGCTCGATCTCCGCGCGCGCCTCGGTCACGTCGCCCCGGTCGGCGTGCCGCGGGGCCTCGTTGGGGTGCAGCGCCACGCCACCGAGCAGCGCTTGGTGCTGCTCGACCATCCGCAAAGTCTGCCGGGCGCTGTCCAGCTCGCACCCGATCTGCACCATCCGGTCCACGCCCACGGACGCGGCCTCGGCCACCGCCTTGTCCAGGTCGGGCGCCGGCTCCTCCCCGCGCCCCATCTCCAGGTGGGTGTGGTTGTCCACGACGGGGATGGGCAGCGGGTCCGGCAGCGGCGGCCGCGCTCCGTGGCTCACCGCCGCCCCTCCCCCGGTTCCGGTCCGGCTCACGAGGCGTCGGCCTCGCGCGCGAGCCGCCCGAGCTCCTCGTCGACGACCGCGCTGTCCAGCTTGGTGAACGGCGGGACCGGCTTGCCGACGGTCGCCCCCACCGGCACCGGCCGGGAGCCCCACCGGGGCACGTCGCGGTAGTCGCCGGTGATGATCGGGTATGCCGACCCGTCACCGTCCGTGGCGTCCGCGCCGGCCACGTCGACGTCGACCTCCTTGACCTCCTCGATCCGGGGCAGCGGAGCGACGCGGCCCGCACCGCCGAACAGGGTGTCGACACGGTTCGCGCCGTGCGGGAGGAACGGGCTGATCATCGTGTTGAGGTCGTGCACCGCCTGGGCGGCCACGTGCAGGATCGTCGCGAGCCGGCCCCGCTCGGACTCGGCCTTGAGCTTGAACGGTGCCTGGTCGGTGACGTACTTGTTCACCTCGCCGACGAGGCGCATCACCTCGGCCAGGGCGGCCTTCTGGCGGTGCCGCTCGATGAGGCCCCCGACCGTGCCGAAACCGGCACGGACGTGCTCCAGCAGCGCCTCGTCCTCCGCGCTCAGCTCCTCGGCCGGCGGGACCTCGCCGAAGCTCTTGTGGATCATCGAGACCGTCCGGTTCACCAGGTTGCCCCAGCCGGCGACGAGCTCGCCGTTGGTGCGGCGCACGAACTCGGCCCAGGTGAAGTCGCTGTCCTGGTTCTCCGGGCCGGCCGCGCACAGGAAGTAGCGCAGCGCGTCCGGCTGGTAGCGGGACAGCACGTCCCGGACGTAGATGACGACGCCCCGGCTGGAGGAGAACTGCTTGCCCTCCATGGTGAGGAACTCCGAGCTGACCACCTGGGTGGGCAGGTTGAGCTCGCCGTACTCGCCGGGCTCACCGCCCCGGGATCCCTTGCCGTTGTAGGCCAGCAGCTCGGCCGGCCAGATCTGGGAGTGGAAGACGATGTTGTCCTTGCCCATGAAGTAGCAAGATCGAACGGACTCCGGGGCAGCGCCCTTGACCCACCAGGGCCGCCACGCCTCGGGGTCGCCCTGGCGACGGGCCCACTCGATCGAGGCGGACAGGTAGCCGATGACCGCGTCGAACCACACGTAGAGCCGCTTGGTCGGCTGGTCGCGCCACCCCTCGAGCGGGACCGGGATGCCCCAGTCGATGTCGCGGGTCATCGCCCGCGGCTTGATCTCCTTGAGGATGTTCTGGCTGAAGCGGATGACGTTGGGCCGCCAGTCGCCGGAGGCCTCCCGCTCGTCCAGCCACTGCCCGAGCGCGGCGGCGAGGGCGGGCAGGTCGAGGAAGAAGTGCTGGGTCTCGACGAACTCGGGGGTCTCGCCGTTGATCCTGCTGTGCGGGTCGATCAGGTCGGTCGGGTCGAGCTGGTTGCCGCAGTTGTCGCACTGGTCACCACGGGCGCTGTCGTAGCCGCAGATCGGGCAGGTGCCCTCGATGTAGCGGTCCGGCAGGGTGCGACCGGTCGACGGGGACACGGCGGACCGCGTCGTCTGCTCGACCATGTAGCCGTTGCGCCACACCGTGCTGAACATCTCCTGCACCACGGCGTAGTGGTTGCGGGTCGTGGTCCGCGTGAACAGGTCGTAGGACAGGCCGAGGTCGACCAGGTCCTGCACGATGAGCCGGTTGTTCCGGTCGGCGAGCTCGCGGGGGCTGACGCCCTCGGCGTCGGCGGCGACGAGGATCGGGGTGCCGTGCTCGTCGGTGCCGCTCACCATCAGCACGTGGTGCCCGGCCATCCGCATGTACCTGCTGAACACGTCGGAGGGCACGCCGAAACCGGCCACGTGGCCGATGTGGCGCGGGCCGTTGGCGTACGGCCAGGCGACGGCGGACAGGACTCGGGTCATGCCGCAAATCCTACGGTCGGCCCACAATCGGGTAGAAAGACGGCAGGAACGCCGAGCGGGGAGGGCACCGATGATCGCGACACTGACCGGTATGGGGCTGTCGGCGGCGGCCGGCCTGAACGCGTGGATCCCGTTCCTCGTCGTGGCGCTCGCGGCCCGGTTCACCGACCTCGTCCAGCTGCCCGAGCAGTTCCAGTGGATCGACAGCTGGTGGGCCATCGGGGCGGCCGGCGTCCTGCTGCTCGTCGAGGTGACGCTCGACAAGGTGCCCGCGGTCGACAGCATCAACGATGCCGTGCAGACCGTCATCCGGCCCACGGTCGGCGGGCTGATCTTCGCCGCCACGACGGCGGCGAGCCGGCTGGACGAGTCGGCCTGGATGCAGGAGCACTCCTGGGTGGGGATCGTGCTCGGCGTCGTGGTCTCGGCGCTGGTCCACGGCACCAAGGCCGCCGCCCGCCCCGCGGTCAACCTGAGCACCGCCGGCTTCGGCGCCCCGGTGGTGTCGGCCGCCGAGGACGGCGCGTCCTTCGGGCTCAGCCTCGCGGCGATCTTCGCGCCGCTGATCGTCGTCGTGCTGCTGGTCCTGCTGGCCTGGGGGCTGGTCTGGCTCTGGCGGGTCCGCCGACGGCGCCGACGGCGCCGGGCACCGGTCACCCACGCGCCGCGATGACGGCGTCGTAGAGGTCGCGCGCCGAGAGCCCGGTCCGGGTGGCCACGTCCTTCGTCACGTCCTTGAGCCGCTCGCCGGCCGCCACCCGCTCCCGAACCGCCGCCACCGCCTGCTCGGGATCGGCGACCCGGCGTGACCCGCCCTCGACGACCACCGTGATCTCCCCGCGGGCACCGTCCACCGCCCACTGCGCCAGCTCGGCCAGCGGCCCCCGGCGCACCTCCTCGTAGGTCTTGGTGAGCTCCCGGCAGACCGCCGCGCGCCGGTCCTCGCCGAACACCTCCACCATCGCCGCCAGGGTCGTCGCCAACCGGTGGGGGGCCTCGAAGAAGACCATGGTCCGCCGCTCCTCGGCCAGCTCGGCGAGCACCCGGGCCCGGTCCCCGGCCTTGCGGGGCAGGAACCCCTCGAAGCAGAACCGGTCGACCGGCAGCCCGGAGACCGCCAGCGCGAGCAGCACGGCGCTGGGGCCGGGCACACAGGTGACCGGGACGTCGCCCGCGACCGCGGCAGCCACCAGGCGGTACCCGGGGTCGGAGACGGACGGCATACCGGCGTCGGTGACCACCACGACCCGGTCACCGCGCCGCATCCGCTCGACCAGCTCCGTGGTGCGCGACGCCTCGTTGTGCTCGTGGTAGCTGAGCAGCTGCCCGCGCAGGCGCAGCTCGAGGGCGTCGCACAGGCGGTGCAGGCGACGCGTGTCCTCCGCGGCGACGACGTCGGCGGCCGCCAGCGCCTCCCGCAGGCGGGGCGACGCGTCGCGCACGTCACCGATCGGGGTGGCGGCCAGGATCAGGGTTCCGGTGCTGGTCACGGACCGATCGTCTCAGGAGGCCTGCGGGGTACAGTCCTCCCGACCACCGACCAGCAGCTGGGGGACCTTGATGGCAGCAGGCGCCGCGACCGAGCGGCTCCGGGAACGGCTGCTCGGTCCCCGGCCCTCCCCCACCGAGGCGCTGTGGGCCTGGCTCGGGCCGCTGATCGCCATGGCGGTCGGCGGCTTCCTGCGCTTCTGGCACCTGGGCCGGCCGCACCAGCTCGTCTTCGACGAGACGTACTACGTCAAGGAGGGCTGGTCGCTCATCCTCTACGGGCACGAGCGACGCGTGCCCGACTCGCTCAAGCACCCGGACCGGCTGTTCACCAACGGCACCCCCGACGTGTTCGGCACCCAACCGGACATGGTGGTGCACCCGCCCATCGGGAAGTGGGTCATCGGTGCCGGTGAGGCGCTGCTCGGCATCAACAACAGCGTCAGCTGGCGCTTCGGGGTGTGCGTGCTCGGGACCCTGTCGATCCTGCTGCTCGGGCGCGTCGCGTGGCGGCTGTTCCGGTCGGCCACCCTCGCCACGATCGCCGCGACGTTGCTCGCGCTCGAGGGCAACCACTTCGTCCACTCCCGGACCGGGCTGCTCGACCTCACCCTGATGTTCTGGGCGCTCGCGGGCTTCGCGGCGCTGCTGGTCGACCGGGACCGCTCCCGGGAGGTGCTCGCCCGCAAGGTCGGGGCGATCTGGGAGGCCGGCGGTCGCCATGCTGCCCGGATCGCCCGCGGTCCCCGGGGCGACCTGCAGTACGGGCCCTTCCTCGGCTGGCGCCCCTGGACCTGGGTGGCCGGTCTCTGTCTGGGCCTGTCCGCCTCGACCAAGTGGTCCGGGGTGTTCTTCCTCGCCGCGTTCGGGCTGATGCGCGTCTTCTGGGACATGGGGGCCCGCCGGGCGGCAGGGGTGCGCCGGTGGCGGACCGGTGCGGTGCTCAAGGACGGTGTGCTCGCCTTCGTCGCGACGGTGCCGGTCAGCGTCGTCGTCTACCTCGTGTCGTGGACCGGCTGGTTCCGGTCCACGGACGGGTACGACCGGCAGTGGGCCGCCGAGCACCCGGCCGCCGGCCCGGGGTGGGTCCCGGACGCGCTCATCTCGTTCTGGCAGTACACGAAGGAGACGTACAGCTTCCACGTCGGGCTCACGACGCCGCACACCTACCAGTCCAACCCCTGGTCGTGGCTGATCATGGGCCGACCGACCTCGTTCTTCTACGAGAGCCCGAGGCAGGGCCACGACGGGTGCGTGGTCGAGCAGTGCAGCAAGGCGATCACGAACCTCGGCACCCCGAGCATCTGGTGGGGCGCCACGGCCGGCCTGCTCGTCGTCGTCTTCATGTGGGCGCTGCGCCGCGACTGGCGCGCCGGCGCCATCCTCGCCGGCCTGGCCGCCGGGTGGCTGCCGTGGTTCCACTGGCAGGAGCGCACGATCTTCACGTTCTACGCGGTGGCGTTCGTCCCCTACGTGGTGCTCATCTGCACGTACTGCCTCGGCCTCGGCATCGGGCCGCCCGACGCGACCCGCCAGCGCCGCCGCTGGGGCATGGCGGCCGCCGGCTCCTTCGTCGTCCTCACCGCCGCGATGTTCGCCTTCTTCTACCCGGTGTGGACCGCCGAGGTGATCCCGTTCTCCCACTGGCAGTGGCGGATGTGGTTCCCCAGCTGGGTCTAGCGCCGTTGCCGGGTGGGCTCCAGGAACTGCCCGAGGAGCCCGGGAACCGCCTCGTCGGCCAGCGCCACCGCCTGCTCCGGCGCGATGTCCATCACCTCGTAGTAGCCACCGCCCGCCGCCGTCGTCGCCGTCAGCGTGGTGAGCCCGGCCCGGCGCTGGAAGAACGTCTGCCGCAGGTTCCAGCCGATGATCCCCTCGCGCTCCAGCACGGCGCGGCGCCGGACGAGCGATCCCTCCTGCCGGACGAGGAAGCGGGGGGACAGCTCGTGCCCGAGGTTCCGATAGCGGTCCAGCCCGAGCAGTATGCCGAGTGGCAGCAGCACCAGCGCGACCACGACCGCCCAGCCGGGGACCGGGGCGAGCCCGGACCAGTGCAGCACGGCGAGCACCACGACCACGACCACCGGGACGGCGAGCGCCCGGAACACCCGGCGCTGCCGCGCGGCGGGGCCGTGTCGACGCAGCCGGGTGGTCAGGACGGCCCGGTCGTCGAGGATCCGCGCCCCCGTCTCCCGGGCGACGGCCCGCGGCGCCGGGGGCACCAGCAGCGCCGCGTTGTTGTTGCTCCCCTCCCCGCCCCGCGAGCTGAGACCGGTCGTCAGGGCGAGCAACCGGGCCCCGTGCGGCAGCCGGAGCAGGATCGGCTCGACCACCTCGACCCCGCGCAGGCGGCGCAGCTCCACACTGGTCGCCCGGGTCGTGACCAGGCCACGCGACACCTGCAGCGTCCCCCTGCGGTGCCGGCTCAGCCGGAAGTCCCAGAAGGCGAGCACGTAGCCGCCCACGGCGAGCAACGACGCACCGACCAGGATGCCGACGAGCACCACGAGCACGGCAATCCAGACCGTCTCGGCGGCGAGGCGCTCCCAGAGGCTCTGCGCGTATCCCCACTTCGCCTCGTCGCCCCGGCCGAAGTCGTCAAGCAGCCGCCACGCGACGCCGATGATGGCCGCGCCGGTGATGAGTCCGGACAGCGTGAAGGGGGCGAAGCGCACCCAGGCCGGGTCGAGGCGGAGCAGCACCTCCTCCTCGGGGTCGGCGGTCGGCACGCCGCGGGAGGCGGCCGGCACGTCGCCGCGGGAGGCGGCCGGCGCGCCGCCCCGGGAGGCGGCCGGCGCGTCCGCGCCCATGCCGTGCCCCGTGCCCTGGGGCAGTGCACCTCCTTCCGCGCCTGTGCCGTGCCCCGTGCCCTGGGGCACGGCATGGTCTGCGCCGGGCTCGCGCGCCCGGTGTCCCTTCGGCCCCTCCGCGGCGTCCGCCGTGCGGTGCAGCAGCTCGGCCCGTAGCCGGGAGGCGTCCTCCGCGGGCAGCGCGTCCAGGGTCAACCGGTCCGATCCCGAGGCGCTCCCGGTGCCGATCTCGACCTTGGCCAGCCCGAGCAGCCGGTGCAGGAGGTTGGCGGTGACGTCGACCGTGCGCACGCGGTCGGCAGGGGTGGCGAGCGTCTTGCGCTGTAGCAGCCCGGTCGACAGCTGCACCTGCTCGGGGGTGATGCGGTAGCGGGTGGTCATCCAGCGCACCATGCTCAACGCGACCACGGCCACCAGGCCGGCCAGACTCCACCACTGGCCCATGCCGGTGGAGCTCCCGGCGAAGAACAGCCCGATG
>DASSKF010000048.1:0-2776 GCA_035690725.1 Segeticoccus sp. | reverse complement strand
CGCAAGGACACCAAGCGCGCGATCGTCACCCTCAAGGAAGGCTCCATCGACATCTTCGGCTCCGTCTCCTGACGCGCCGGGACTCGAGAGGGAAGAGGACAGAACTGCTATGGCAATCCGCAAGTACAAGCCGACGACGCCGGGTCGGCGCGGCTCCAGCCACGCCGACTTCGTCGAGGTCACCCGCTCCACCCCGGAGAAGTCCCTGGTGCGCCCGCTGAGCAAGACCGGTGGTCGCAACAGCTCGGGACGGATCACCACCCGGCACATCGGCGGCGGCCACAAGCGCGCCTACCGGGTGGTCGACTTCCGCCGGAACGACAAGGACGGCGTGCCGGCCAAGGTCGCGCACATCGAGTACGACCCGAACCGCACCGCCCGGATCGCGCTGCTGCACTACGCGGACGGCGAGAAGCGCTACATCATCGCGCCGAACCGCCTGCGCCAGGGCGACGCCGTGGAGGCCGGCCCGTCGGCCGACATCAAGCCCGGCAACAACCTGCCGCTGCGCAACATCCCGGTCGGCACGGTCATCCACGCCATCGAGCTGCGGCCCGGTGGGGGAGCCAAGATCGCCCGGTCCGCCGGCGCCCGCGTGCAGCTGGTCGCCAAGGAGGGCCGGCTCGCGCAGCTGCGCATGCCCTCCGGCGAGATCCGCAACGTCGACGTGCGCTGCCGCGCCACGGTCGGCGAGGTGGGCAACGCCGAGCAGAGCAACATCAGCTGGGGCAAGGCTGGTCGCGCCCGGTGGAAGGGCAAGCGCCCGACCGTGCGCGGCGTCGTGATGAACCCCGTCGACCACCCGCACGGTGGTGGCGAGGGCCGGACCTCCGGTGGTCGCCACCCGGTCAGCCCCTGGGGGCAGCCGGAGGGACGCACTCGTCGTCCCAACAAGGAGAGCGACAAGCTCATCGTGCGTCGCCGCCGGACCAAGAAGAAGCGCTAAGGAGCCTTTTCGATGCCACGCAGCCTGAAGAAGGGCCCCTTCATCGACGACCACCTCGCCAACAAGGTGGACGCCCAGAACGAAGCGGGCACCAAGAACGTCATCAAGACCTGGTCGCGCCGTTCGATGGTCAGCCCGGACATGCTGGGCCACACCATCGCGGTGCACGACGGCCGCAAGCACGTCCCGGTGTTCGTGACCGAGGCGATGGTCGGGCACAAGCTCGGCGAGTTCGCCCCGACGCGCACGTTCCGTGGGCACGAGAAGGACGACCGGAGGGGCCGCCGCCGCTGAGGCGGTGAGCGACCACCACAATCCGCATGACTGACGAGAGCAAAGGGACAGCGATGGAAGCCAAGGCGCAGGCGCGGCACGTGCGTGTGACGCCGATGAAGGCCCGCCGCGTCGTGGACCTGATCCGGGGCAAGCGCGCGAGCGAGGCCGTCGCGGTGCTGCAGTTCGCGCCGCAGTCCGCGAGCGACCCCGTGCGCAAGGTGCTCCAGAGCGCCATTGCCAACGCCCGGACACAGGCAGACGCCGCCTCCGTTTCGTTTGATGAGCGCGCGCTGATCGTCAGCGCCGCCTACGTGGACGAGGGACCGACGATGAAGCGGTTCCGGCCGCGCGCCCAGGGCCGCGCCAGCCGGATCGACAAGCGCACCAGCCACATCACCGTGCAGGTGTCGCAACCGGAGAACGCCAGCAAGGGAGGAACCCGCTGATGGGCCAGAAGATCAACCCCACCGGCTTCCGCCTGGGCGTGACGACCGACCACAAGAGCCGTTGGTTCGCCGACTCCACCAAGCCGGGGCAGCGTTACCGCGACTACGTCAAGGAGGACGTCGCGATCCGCAAGCTCATGTCCACGGGCATGGAGCGGGCCGGCATCGCCAAGGTCGAGATCGAGCGCACCCGTGACCGGGTCCGCGTCGACATCCACACCGCCCGGCCGGGCATCGTCATCGGCCGCCGCGGCGCGGAGGCCGACCGCATCCGCGGTGAGCTGGAGAAGCTCACCGGCAAGCAGGTCCAGCTGAACATCCTCGAGGTGAAGAACCCCGAGACCGAGGCGCAGCTGGTCGCCCAGGGCATCGCCGAGCAGCTGTCCGCCCGCGTGTCCTTCCGACGCGCCATGCGCAAGGGCATGCAGTCCGCGCTGCGCGGCGGCGCCAAGGGCATCCGGGTGCAGTGCTCCGGCCGTCTCGGCGGCGCGGAGATGTCCCGCTCGGAGTTCTACCGCGAGGGCCGGGTCCCGCTGCACACGCTCCGCGCCAACATCGACTACGGCCTGTACGAGGCCCGGACGACGTTCGGTCGGATCGGCGTCAAGGTGTGGATCTACAAGGGCGACCTGACCGCCAAGGAGCTCGCGCGCGAGCAGGCGGCGGCCCCGTCGCGCCCGTCGCGGCGCGGTGACCGTGACCGTCCGGGTCGCGGCCGCCGTGGCGGTGCGAGCCAGGGCCGCGGGACCTCCGCACCGGCGTCGCAGCCCAGTGCCGGAACCGCCGCCGAGGCGGCTCCCGCCAAGCCCGCCGACGAGGCGACGGCCGCTGACGCGGTCCCGACCGTCGGCACCGAGGGAGCTGAGTCCTGATGTTGATGCCCCGTCGAGTCAAGCATCGCAAGCAGCACCACCCCAAGCGGGGCGGCGCCGCCAAGGGCGGGACGACGATCGCCTTCGGCGACTACGGGATCCAGGCGCTCGAGCCGGCCTACGTGACCAACCGTCAGATCGAGTCGGCCCGTATCGCCATGACCCGCTACATCAAGCGCGGCGGCAAGGTGTGGATCAACATCTACCCGGACCGCCCGCTGACCAAGAAGCCGGCG
>DASSKF010000047.1:0-4652 GCA_035690725.1 Segeticoccus sp. | reverse complement strand
CAGAGGCGAAGGGGCGTTCCATCACATTTGCGCGTCGAGCACTCGAACGCATGTGCCCCTGTTGACCTTGTCTTGTGAACCATGTCCGCATGCGCTGGGCCACTTGTACCCGTCGGCCCCCTTGCCGAGTAACCACGGTGTTCCCGAGTTAGCCCGCACACCCCCACACCCAGCCGGTATGCCGAGTGCTCACCCGCCGCTGGCGCCGCGACCCCGACGCGTCTTTGCGACGAACGTGCTGCCGGAGCAGCCAAATCGTCCCAAAGAAGCGCGGTGGGGCCGGTCAGGCCTGCGGGGCGAGGAGCTCCCGGTAGTCGGGGTGCCGCTGCAGCCAGGACTGGACGTACTCACACTTCACGACGACCTCCCGCTCCCCCGCGGAGATGTCATCGAGGACCTTGCGGACCAGGGTCGAGGCGACGCCACGCCCCTGGAACGCGTCGTCGACCTCGGTGTGCAGCAGCACGACGCGCCCGTCCCGGATGCGGTAGTCGAGGAAGCCCGCCAGGTCGCCGTCCACCCGGGCGACGTAGCGGCTCCCGCTGCTGTCGTCGGAGACGTCCACCTCGTCGGTCGAGCCGACGACCGCCTGGTCGTCCAGGTCCGATACACCGTCTGACGTGTTGGGGTCGGCCATACCGCCACCCTCGCACAACCCCTTTGCGGTCGCCTGCCGGCGTGGGGTTGGGTGAGGGGCATGGCGAGCGCGTTCCCCGAGGTGGTCCCGGTGCTCAGCGACGGGGTGGTGACGCTGCGCGCGCACCACGAGGCGGACGTGCCGGGCATCGTCGAGCAGTGCACCGACCCGGCGTCGGTGGCGTTCACGACCGTCCCGCGCCCCTACGGGCACACCCACGCGCACGAGTTCATCGGCACGCAGGTGCCGGGTGGCTGGGCGGACGGCACCTTCCGCGCGTGGGCGGTCGAGGCCAAGGACGACGACGGGGTGCCGCGGTTCGCCGGCTCGGTCGACTACCGGCCCGGTGAGGTCGGCACCGCCGAGATCGGCTTCGGGCTGCACCCGTGGGCGCGCGGCCGACGGGTGATGACCCGGGCGGTCCGGCTGCTGCTGCAGCACGCGTTCGACCACGGCATCGACGTCATGCACTGGAGCGCGTTCGCCGGCAACTGGCCCTCCCGGCGGGTGGCGTGGGCCTGCGGGTTCCGCATCGAGGGCACCGTCCGCGAGCTGCTCACCAGCCCCGCCGGGCGGCACGACGCGTGGGTCGGCAGCCTGCGCAAGGGCGAGCCGATGGAGCCGCAGACCCGCTGGCTGGAGGCTCCCGTCCTGGAGGCCGAGGACATCCGGCTGCGGCCCTGGCGCGAGGACGACCGCCCCACCGAGGAGCCGGACGAGCCGGCCCGGCGGTTCATCGGGCCCGTGCTGCCGCCCAGCGACGCCGACGGCCACCACGCCTGGCTGCTGCGCCGGCAGGAGCGGATGGCCACCGGCGACGCGGTGCTGTGGTGCATCGCCGACCGGACCGACGACCGGGCGCTGGGGAGCATCGTGGTCTTCGGGCTGGACAACGACTTCACCCGCGGCAGCGGCGAGATCGGCTACTGGCTCCACCCCTCGGCGCGGGGCCGCGGCGCCACCGACCGCGCGGTGCGCCTGCTCATGGCCCACGCGTTCACGCCGGCGGCGGACGGCGGGCTCGGCCTGCACCGCCTGCACGCCGGTGCCGACGTCGACAACATCGCCTCCCAGCGGGTGCTGCGTCGCGCCGGGATGCGGCTCATCGGCGTCGAGCAGCGCTGCTGCGCGCACGAGGACGGCCCGCCCACCGACGGCCCCCTCTTCGAGGTCCTCGCCGAGGAGTATGCCGACCAGCTCACCTCCGGTGCCCCCTGGCAGCCGCGCACGGCCGGTGAGCGGGCGGCATACCTCGGGGCGGTGGCGCTGGAGGGCGAGCGGATCCGGCTGCGACCGTTCACGGACGCCGACGCGCCGCGGGTGGCGGAGCTGATGCGGCACGAGGACTTCGGCCCGTGGCACCGGGCGCTGGCGGGCGTCGAGGACGGGCGGGCCTGGATCGCCTCGCGGGCGCGCCACCGGGTGGCCGGCGAGGCGCTGGCGTGGGCGATCGCGGAGGTCGACGGCGACCGGCCGGTGGGGGTGGTCCGGCTGTTCCGGCTGGGCGACGGGTTCTCCCGGGACGGCGCCGAGGTGGGCTACTGGCTCGACCCGGCCGCCCGCGGGCACGGGTGCGGGCACGACGCGCTCGAGCTGCTGCTGGAGCACGCGTTCACCGCGCCCGACGAGGGCGGGCTCGGGCTGCGCCGGGTGCGGGCGACGACCTCGCCGGAGAACCTGGCCTCGCAGACCATCCTGCGACGGGCCGGCTTCATGCGGTGGGCGGTGGAGCCGCAGGCCGTCGCACCGGGGTCGTTCGGGATGCAGCGGACCGCCTCCCAGGGGCCGCGGCCGTCGAGCTCGCGACTGCACTACGCGGTCTCCCGGGACGACGACCGGGTGGCCGCGGCGGCGCTGGCACAGAAGCAGGTCCGCGAGGCGGTGCGGGTCGGGGGACGCACGCGCGACGGGCAGGTGGTGCGGCTGCGGCCCTGGGCCGACGGGGACGTCGAGCGGATCGTGCAGGCGTGCACCGACGCGACGAGCCGGCACTGGCTGGCGGGGCTGCCGGCCGGCTACGACGTCTCGCACGCGCAGGGCTACGTCACCGAGTCGCGGGCCAGGACGCTCGCGGGCGAGGGCGTCTTCTGGTGCGTCGCCGACGCGCAGGACCGGTGCGTCGGCTCGATCGCGCTGATGGGGCTCGCCGAGGGCGACGCGGGCACCGGCGAGGTCGGCTACTGGACGCACCCGGACGCCCGCGGGCACGGCGTGATGAGCGAGGCCACCCGGCTCGCGGTGCGGCACGCGTTCCTGCCGGGCGACGAGGGCGGGCTCGGGCTGCGCCGGCTGCGGCTCAACGTGGCCGACGGCAACGAGGGGTCGGCGGCGATCGCCCGGCGCAACGGGTTCGTCGCGGTGGGCCGGGACCGGCGCGCCGAGCCGCTCGGCGACGGGACGTTCGTGGACCTGGTCCGCTTCGACCAGCTCGCCGAGGAGTGGGCCCCCGGCAGTTGCTGAAGGTCCGCGGTATCCCCGAGCGGCCGATCTTCAGCAACTCCCGAGGAGTGGCCCCCCGGGAGTTGCTGAAGGTCCGCGCTCTGTGCGATATCATGAGATATCGCGCACCGAGGGAGGGATGACCATGACTGACGTGCTCATTCGCAACATCCCCGAAGATGTCCTGTCTCGTATCGACGAGCGGGCGGCTCGCTTGGGCCTTTCGCGCAACGAGTACCTCCGCCGGCGCATCGAACAGGAGGACACCGACCGCGACCGCGTGGTGACGGTCGACGACTTGAAGCGAGCATCGGACCTGACCCGGGACCTGCTGGATGAGGACGTCATGCGGGACGCATGGTCGTGACCACCTCTCACCGATGGCTGATCGACAAGTCGGCATACGCCCGTCTGGGGAGCTGCGCCCATCCGGAGGTCTGGGCGAACCGGATCCAACATGGGCTGATCCACATCTGCACGCCGACGGTTCTCGAGCTCGGCTACTCCGCACGCTCAGCCGAGGACTGGTCGCTGATCATGCAGCAATCCCCGATGTCCCTGATGCCGATCGAGTATGCGACGCCACACATCGAGTCCCGCGCTCGGGAGGTGCAGGGCCTTCTGGCTCGACGGGGCGAGCATCGCGCACCCTCGGTTCCGGACCTCCTGATCGCCGCGACAGCCGAGCTGACCGGCCTCGTGGTGCTCCACGCCGACAAGGACTTCGACGCGATCGGCAACATCACCGGCCAGGAAGCGGAGTGGCTGACCTGATCCTCAGCCTTCGGATCTCCAGGCTGTCCGGCCGAGGGCGGGCCCCCGGAAGTTGCTGAAGATCCGCGGTATCCCCGAGTGGCCGGTCTTCAGCGACTACCCGGGAGCGGGAGGCGTCCCTGCTGGCGATGAATCAGACGAGTTCGACGTCACAGGGAAGACCCGGTGCCTTGCTGAGCCGGGCGTCACGGGTGATCAGCGGAATCCTCAGCGTGGCCGCCAACGCGACGTACAGACCATCATAGAAGCTGAGGTTGCCCCGGAGGCCCCACGCCAGGTCAGCCAGAGTTCCGTGGTGCGGGTATCGGTGGCGGACGAGGGCGTGTGCTGCCGTCAGCGCCGTGACGCCCTCCCCCGGGGAGAGCAGGTCCGCCAGCTCGTGCCGTCGGACGACGTTGCCGACTTCCGCGTCGACCAAGTGGGGCGCGTGAACTCGAATCGTCGGAAGCCTCGCCCTGAACCGGCTTCCGACCGAGGTCTTGTCGGCGACCGCGAGGACGAGAGCCGACGCGTCGATGACGGCGTCCTTCACCGTCGGTCGGCCACCAGGTCGCGCAGGATCGACTCCCGGGTGGCGCCGGGTCGATCACTCGCGGCGTGCGCAGCCTCGACGGCGGCCAAGACCTCCTCGGGCGTCGGGTGCTCGGCGAGGTCGACGACGACATCGCGCATGTAGGACTGGATCGAGCGCCCTTCAGCGCGGGCGCGCTTGCGGATCACCTCGTACGCGTCCTCGGGAATGTCTCGGATCTGAATCGTCGGCATAGCGCTACTTTAGCGCGGCAGCGCCACTTTGGCGCTA
>DASSKF010000046.1:0-6096 GCA_035690725.1 Segeticoccus sp. | reverse complement strand
TCGGCGCGGACCGTCAGTGTTCGAACGTGCTCATCGCTGAGTACTCATCGCGTGCTCATCAGCGTCAAACCCGCTTCCGGTTCTGGTTGCCGTCGTCGTCCCGCCCTGCTGGCGGACCGTCCGGCGGCACGTCGTCACGGCATGCGCCGTGCTGTGGTCACCGCGCCTGCTGCTCGTGCGACTCGACCCACCGAGCCAGCACCGCGTGGTCGACCGGGGCCCCGGTGCGCAGGGCCCGGGCGAACGCCCGGCGCCGCACGGCACGGTCCAGACATGCCGACACGGGGTGCAACCACGCACCCCGGCCCGGCAGTCGGTGGTGGGGGTCCGGGGTGAGGACGAACGAATCGCCCGCACCGGCCGCCACCGCGACCACGCGCAGCAATGCGGACCGATCGTCGCGGTGTCGACAGCCCACACACGTGCGCACCATGACACGGGTGCGGGATGTGGAGGCGGCGCCGACGGAGTGCGGCCGACCGGTTCCCTCCATCGTACCGCCTAGCCGACCGTGCTCGTACCCGGCTCGTCCGGCGTGGCGCTGCGGACGGGTGCCCCGTCGACGGCCGTGTCGGGCCGGATGTCGATCCGCCAGCCGGTCAGCTTCGCCGCGAGGCGGGCGTTCTGCCCCTCCTTGCCGATCGCGAGGGAGAGCTGGTAGTCGGGCACGACGACGCGTGCGGAGCGCTGCCGCGCGTCGGCGATCTCGACCGACTGCACCCGCGCTGGCGAGAGCGCGGCCGCCACGAACTCCTCCGGGTCGTCGGAGTAGTCGACGATGTCGATCTTCTCCCCGTGCAGCTCGGTCATGACCGCGCGCACGCGCGCGCCCATGGGGCCGATGCACGACCCCTTGGCGTTGACACCCGGGACGGTGGCGTGCACGGCGAGCTTCGTGCGGTGCCCGGCCTCCCGGGCCAGGGCCGCGATCTGCACGGTGCCGTCGGCGATCTCGGGGACCTCGAGCGCGAACAGCTTGCGCACGAGGTTGGGGTGGGTGCGCGAGAGCCCGATCTGCGGTCCCCGCGGGCCCCGCCGGACGCTCACGACGTAGCAGCGCAGCCGCTCCCCGTGCCCGTAGTGCTCCCCCGGCACCTGCTCGGCGGAGGGCAGGACCCCCTCGACGGTGCCGAAGTCGATCATCACGTTGCGAGGGTCGCTGCTCTGCTGGATGATCCCGGCCACCACGTCGCCCTCGCGGCCCCGGAAGTCGCCGAGGACCTGCTCGTCCTCCAGGTCGCGCATCCGCTGGATGATCACCTGCCGGGCCGTGGCGGCGGCCACCCGCCCGAAGCCCTCCGGGGTGTCGTCGAACTCCGGCCCCGGCTCGGTGCCCGGCTCGGCCCCCTCCTCGCTCACCGGCACGTCCTCGCGAGCCCACACGACCACGTGCCCGCTCTTGCGGTCCAGCTCGACCCGCGCGTTGCGGTAGGAGCCGTCCGTGCGGTGGTAGGCCATCAGCAGCGCCTGCTCGATGGCCGGGATGATGACGTCCATCGAGATGTCGCGCTCGCGCTCGAGCATCCGCAGTGCCGTCATGTCGATGTCCATCAGGCATCCTCTCCGTGGTCTCCGCGCGAGAACTCGACTTCGACCCGGCCACGGGTGAGGTCGGCATGCTGCAGCTGCTCGGTGTGCGCCTCCCGGCGCTTGGTGCCGGCCACCTCGATCCGCACCTGCTGGCGACCGGCGGAACGCAGCCGGCCGGTGACCGAGGAGCCGTCGGTGCGGGTGACCACGAGGAGACGGCCCACGTTGCGGCGGAAGTGCCGCGGTTCGGTGAGCGGGCGGTCGGTGCCCGGGGAGCTGACCTCGAGCAGGTAGGGCGCCTCCCCCATGACGTCGGAGGACTCGAGCGCGTCGTCGACCGCGCGGGTGGCGTCGGCCACCTCGTCGAGGCTCAGCGGCGCGACCTCGCTGTCGTCGTCACCCGACGCCAGCAGGTCACCCAGATCGCGATCGAGCAGCACGCGGACCTGGCGCCGCTTCCCGGCCGGCGTGACGCGCACGTCCTCGACCACGAGGCCCAGCGGCCGCACGGCCTCGCCGGTGAGCTCTGCCAGCTGCTCGTCCCGGGCGGTCGACCTGGACCGGCGGTCACTCCCCTCGCCTGTCATGCGCGGTCTCGCTCCCTACTGTTCTCGAGTGGCTCGGGCGCGCCACCCGCCAGGTGCCGGACGGCCCGGTGCCCGGCACGGGCAGCACCCCACGACCGGCCCGGTGCCGGCCGGTTGGACGCCAACTGTATCGACGCGTCGGGAGGAAGGCACACACCCGCGCCGTGCGATGATCGCGCGGTGTCGCCGCACCCCGCCTCCCCGACCCCGGTGAGCCGTCGGGTCGTGCTGGGCGCGGCGCTGGCCGGGCTGGCGGCCGGGACCGCCGGCTGCGGGGTGACCCTCGAGCAGGACGCACCGGCGATCCCGCTGCTGCCCACACCGACGCGGGAGCCGGTCCCCGACGAGGACCAGCTGCTCCGGGCCCGGGAGGCGACCCGCCGGCTCGCCGAGGCGGCCGCCGTCGTGCGTGGGCGGGACCACCGGCTCGCCCACGACCTCGCCGCGGTCCATCGGCAGCAGCACCGCACCCTCACCGCGATGCTCCGCCGCGCCGAGGTGCCGCTCCCCCGCAGCCGCCACCGGCAGCCACCGGCTCACCCCACCGCGGACCGGCTGGCCCGGCTCGAGGCGCGGGCGGTCTCGGCCGACGCCCTGGACGCGCTCGGCCGGGTGACGGCCGCGTCCCTCCCGACGCTCGCCACCCTCGCCGCGCAGCGGGCCAGCGCGGCCGCGCTGCTCGGCGCCACGCCGGACTGGCGCGGCGCCGACCGCCTTCCCCCCGACACCGCCGCCAGCCTGCTGAAGGCGACCCGCCCGGCCGTCTACGCCCTCCAGGTGGTCGCCGCCCGCAGCGACCGGTCCTTGCGGAGGCGCGCCCGCAGCACCCTGGAGCGGCTTCAGGTCCAGCAGCGGGCCCTCGAGGCGTTCGCCGGGCGGGCCGCGCCGCCACCGCCGCTGGGCTACCAGCTCCCCGAGCCCCTCGGCAGCGACCGGGACCTGCGCGCACTCGCCCGCGACGCGCTCGCCCCGCTGCAGCCGGCGGCCGCCGCACTGCTGGCCGCCTCGGCCGGCCGCCGCGCCGAGGTCGCCACCCTGGTCCGGCTGCTCGCGCAGGACACGACGCTCGCGGCGCACTGGGACGTGCCGCTGGCGCCGTTCCCGGGCCTCACCGACCCGGCCTCCTGACCCGTGGGCGAGGACCTGGTCGTCCCGGCGGAGTTCGCTCGCCTCGTCACCCGGCACATCCCCGAGGGCGGCGTCGAGGGCGCGGACTGGCTGCATGACCTCCCCGGCCTGGTCGCCGACTGCCTGCAGCAGTGGGAGCTCGCCGTCGACGGCCCACCGACGCACGGTATGACGGCCCTGGTCCTGCCGGTGCGCCGCCGCGACGACTCCGCGGCCGTCCTGAAGGTCACCTGGCCGCACCCGGAGGCACGGCACGAGCACCTCGCGCTGCGCCGTTGGGGCGGTCGCGGCGCGGTCCGGCTGCTGGCCGCGGACCCGTCACGCTGGGCGATGCTGCTGGAACGGCTGGACGCCGGCCGGGACCTGCGGGCCCTGCCCGTCGACGACGCGTGCCGTGTCCTCGGGGAGCTGCTGCACCGCCTCGACGTGCCCGCGCTCCCGCAGACCGCGAGGCTCTCGGAGGAGGCTCGTCGCTGGGCCGCGCTGCTGCAGGACGCACCGGACGTGTCCCCGGCGGGAGGTGGCCCCATCCCCCGGCGCCTCCTGGACCGGGCGCGGCAGCTCGCCCTGGAGCTGTCCGCCGACGCCGACGTCGATGCGCGGCTGGTGAACCAGGACCTGCACTACGAGAACGTGCTGGCCAGCGGCGACGTCGCAGGAGCCGCGAGAGGGGACGGCGGCGACGTCGCAGGAGCCGCGAGAGGGGACGGCGGGCGCGAGCCCTGGCTGGCGATCGACCCCAAGCCCTTGGCCGGCGAGCCGGCCTTCGCGGTGGCACCGGCGGTGTGGAACCGCTTCGAGGAGGCGGTGGCCACCCGGGACGTGCGGGCGGCGCTGCGCCGGCGGGTGGAGGTCGTGTGCGAGGTCGCCGGGGTCGACGAGGACCGGGCCTTCGCGTGGACGGTGGTGCGGGAGGCGGTCAACGCGCTGTGGGAGGCCGAGGTACCCGAACCGGACACCCCGGCCGTCCTCACGCGGAAGGTGGCCGCGATCAAGGCGATGCTGCCCTGAGGGCGGTGCCTGTCAGTGGTGGAACCGGTTGACCCCGAAGGACTTCCACATCGGCACGACGCCACCGGCGCGGTCCCCGGCGTGCCCGAGGTGGCGCATGCCCCAGTTGTCCTCGATCGTCGTCAACAGCGAGTAGTGGTTGTACGGCGTGTGGTCGACCACGTGCCGCAGCCCGTCCCGGACCACGATGGCGGGGATCAGCCCACCGCCGTAGGTCCCGCCCGGCCACTCCTCGCTGATGCGCGGGTCGTGCGCCGCCACGTAGGGCGAGTCGCAGCAGCCGTCCGCACTCTCCCAGCCGCCGAGCTCCTCGTTGCCGGTGAAGTCGTTCTCGTCGGTGACGATGACGATGGCCGACCGACGGTTCCAGGCCCGCGAGTCCTTGATGGTGTGCACCGCCCGCTTCACGAACCGGTCGGCCTTGCGCTTCAGGGCCGCGTCGTTCGCGTCGTCCTTGGTCTCCCCGTAGGGGCAGGGTGTCTCCGGGTGCCCCGGCACCTCGCTGTAGACGCCGCCGTGCATGTCGTGGCACTGGTTCGGCGTGATCCACACGAACCTCGGCGCGTGGTGGCTGTTGAGGTCGGTCGCCAGTGCCGAGTAGTCCTTGACGTGGGACATGCGCTCGGGGTCGTTCTTGACGTCGTCGAACAGCACGAACGGGTTGTGCTTCTTGGCGTAGAGCGCAACGTCGTCCGAGGGCCAGTGACTGGCCAGCTTGTCCGGCGGCAGGCTGTCCATGTAGGCCCCCCAGCTGACGTGCTGGCGCTCGAGCTGGTCGACGAGGTTGCGCCGGTCCAGGTTGACGACGTTCTCGTCCTCGTCGTCCTGGATCCCGAAGTTGTCGCCGGCGAGCGTGGCGATGTAGTTGGGCATCGACGGGTGCGTGACGCCGTAGTAGTGGTCCGCCATCGCGTACCGGTGGGCCAGGTGCGTCATGAACGGTGCGTTGGGGTCGCCGATGACGCTGGACTGCGAGTGGTTCTCCAGCATGATGACGAAGATGCGGTCCAGCGGAGCCGCGTGGCGGGAATGGTGGTGGTGGCCGGACGAGTGACCACCCCCGCTCGGGAGGGACGCGACGGCACTCGGCCCGAGGGCGAGGAGGGAGGCCGCACTGAGCGCGGCGACGGTGGCGTTGCGAGACAGACGCATGAGGTGCTCCTGGGTGAACCCTGTGGTGGTGAAACCGGTCGGCGGTCGTCGATCGGAGCCCTGCTCTCGCGAGTGAACTGCGCCCGGCGGCGGCCGTCAAGCAGGAGCGGGAAGGTGTTCGGCGAACCAGTCGGCGGCCACCTCGGCGACCTGCTGCAGCGCCCCCGGCTCCTCGAACAGATGGGTGGCCCCCGGCACGACGTGCAGCCGGTGGACGCCCCCGAGCCGGGCCGCAGCGTCCTGGTTCAGCCCGAGCACGACCTCGTCGGCGCCGCCCACCACCACCAGCGTCGGGGCGCGGACGTCCCGCAGCGCCCCTCCGGCGAGGTCCGGGCGACCGCCGCGGGAGACCACGGCTCCCACCCGCTCCGGCCGGTTCGCCGCGGCCACCAGCGCAGCCGCCGCCCCGGTGCTGGCCCCGAACAGCCCCAGGGGCAGCTCACCGAGGTCGGTATGCCGTGAGCTCCAGTCCACGAGCACGCTCACCCGGTCGGCCAGCAGCCCGATGTCGAAGCGGAGCGCGCCCGTTCGCTCGTCCTCCCGGCCCTCGGCGGACGTGAGCAGGTCGGCGAGCAGGGTGGCGAAGCCGCGCTGCTGGAGGTGGACGGCCACCTGCCGGTTACGGGGGCTGTGCCGGCTGCTGCCGCTGCCGTGCGCGAACACGACGATCCCCCGGGCCCGTTCGGGG
>DASSKF010000045.1:0-9722 GCA_035690725.1 Segeticoccus sp. | reverse complement strand
CGTCCACGTGCCGGTGCCGATGTCCGCGGCACCCAGCTGCACGACATACCGGCCGTCACTGAAGCGGATCCGGACGCGCGTGCCCTGCTGCGTGTTCCCCGGGTAGGTGGCGCTGGCCACGCCGGTGCCGATGAGCCACTCCCCCTCGCGGCCGGTGCCGGGCCGGGGATCGCGCCTGTCCCAGCCGAAGCGCCGCGCGCCCTCGCGCAGGCAGCCCACGAGATCGCGGTGGGAGAACGGCTTGCCGCTGTCGGGGTCGGTCTGGGTGTCGTTGCGGATCCGCAGCTCGACCGGGTCGAGGCCGCATTCCTCGGCGAGCTCGTCCATGGCGACCTCGGGGCCGAACATGCCCGGGCACTCCCCCGGCGCCCGCATCCAGAACGGGACCGGCACGTCCAGTCGGGCGACCCGGTGGGTGGTGAGGCGGTTCGGGGCGGCATACATCGTCCGGCTCGGCACAGCGGTCTGCTCGAGGAACTCGTAGACGGTGCTGGTCTGCTCCACCACCTCGTGGCTGATCGCGGAGAGCCGTCCCTCGTGGTCGGCGGCCAGCCGCACCCGGGAGATCGTCGGCGTGCGGTAGCCGACGAGCTCGAACATCTGCCGCCGCGTCAGCGCCAGCTTGACCGGACGGCCCGGCACGAGGCGCGCCGCCAGGGCGGCGAGCACGGCAGGCGCGTGCGGCTTGCCCTTGGAGCCGAACCCGCCGCCGACGTAGGGCGATACGACGCGGACCTGCCCGGTCTCGAGGCCGAACAACGGCGCCAGCGCGGACCGCACGACGTGCACGCCCTGCGTCGAGGTGTGCAGCAGCAGGTGGTCGCCGTCCCAGGTCGCGACCGTGGTGTGCGGCTCCATCGGGTTGTTGTGCTCGGCGGGCGTGGTGTAGGTCTGCTGCACCGTCGCCTCGGCCCGCTCGAGCGCCGCGGCCACGTCCCCGTCCCGGGTGTCGGTGGGGAAACCGCTCACGTCGTCCGGGACGTAGAGGTCGTCGCGCTCGGCAGACAGCTCCGCGTCGTGCGGCTCCTGCTCGTAGGTCACCCGCACGAGGTCCGCACCCTCGAGCGCGACCTCGGGACGGTCCGCGATCACGCCGCCGATCAGCTGACCGCGGAAGGCGATCCGGTCGGACTGCAGGACCACCTGCAGCTCGGGATCGTCGATGTCCTGCAGCGCCAAGGCGTTCCGGTGGGTGAGCACCGCGACGACGCCGTCGAGGGCCTCGGCGGCCGTGGTGTCGAGGTCGACGATCCTGCCCTTGGCGACCGTCGCCTGCACCGGATGCAGGTATGCCGGGTGCTCCACCTGCTGGTCGTAGGCGTAGGGAGCTGTGCCGGTCACCTTGGCACCTCCGTCGATGCGCGCCAACGGGATGCCGATCGACCGGGGCGTCAGCTGGTCGGTCATCGGCGCCCCTCCGTCAGGTCTCGCAGCACGCGGAGCATGGTGTTGCGCAGCATGGGGACCTTGAACTCGTTGCCGCGCAACGGTTCTGCCTGGGTGAGCTCGGCCTCGGCGGCGTCCCGGAACGCGTCGTCGCCGACGTGCTCCCCGCGCAGCACCTGCTCGGCACGGTGGGCGCGCCACGGCGAGTGGGCGACCCCACCGCAGGCGATCCGCAGGTCCGCGATCGTGCCGTCGTCGCGAAGGTCCAGGGCCGCGGCGACCGAGACGAGGGCGAACGCGAACGAGGCCCGGTCACGGACCTTGCGGTAGGTCGACCGCGCGGCGAACGGCGTGGCGGGCAGGTCGACGGCGGTGATGAGCTCACCGTGCTCGAGCACGGTGTCCCGCTCCGGTGCATCGCCGGGCAGCCGGTGCAGCTCCTCGAGCGGGATGCTGCGCTGGCCCGCGGGCCCGTGCACCCGGACGACGGCGTCGAGGGCGAGCATCCCGGCGGCCATGTCCGAGGGGTGGACGGCGACACAGTGCTCGGAGGCACCGAAGATCGCGTGGTAGCGCTGGTAGCCCTCGAGGGCGGAGCAGCCCGAGCCGGGCTGCCGCTTGTTGCACGGCGTGGTGACGTCCTGGAAGTAGACGCAGCGGGTGCGCTGCAGCAGGTTGCCCCCGGTCGTCGCGAGGTTGCGCAGCTGGCCGGACGCGCCCGAGAGCAGAGCGCGGGACAGCGCCGGGTATCGGGTGCGGACCCGCTCGTCCGCGGCGAGGTCGCTGTTGCGCACGGCCGCGCCGATGCGCAGGCCCCCGTCGGGCAGGTCCTCGACCCGGTCCAGCGGCAGCCTGCTGACGTCCACGAGCAGGTCGGGCTCCGCGACACCGATGCGCATGTGGTCGACGAGGTTGGTGCCCCCGCCCAGGAACGCCGCTCGCGGCGCGGCCGCCACCGTGGCGACCGCCTCCTCCACCTCGGCCGCCGGGGAGTAGTCGAACGGCTTCATGCCGTGGCCGCCTGCCGGATCGCGGCGACGATGTTGACGTAGGCAGCACACCGGCACAGGTTGCCGCTCATCCGCTCCCGAATCTCCTCGTCGTCCATGGAGGGATCGGCGGACAGGTCGCGTGTGACGTAGCTCGGCTGGCCGGCGCGCAGCTCCTCCAGCACAGCCACCGCCGAGCAGACCTGGCCCGGGGTGCAGAAGCCGCACTGGAAGCCGTCCTCGTCCAGGAAGGCCTGCTGCACCGGATGCAACCGGTCGTCGTCAGCAACCAGGCCCCGCGCCGTCACCACCTCGGCCCCGTCGTTCGCCACCGCGAAGGTCAGGCAGGACGTGGCGCGCCGGCCGTCGAGCAGCACCGTGCAGGCACCGCACTGCCCGCGGTCGCACCCCTTCTTCGGTGCCGTCGCGCCCAGGTGGTCCCGCAGGGCGTCGAGCAGGCTGGTGCGGGTGTCCACGTCGAGCGCGTGGGCCTCGCCGTCGACGGTGAGGCGGATGCGAGCTTCCATCGATGCTCCTCGTGGTCACGCGGACGCGTGTCCCACACCCTCCGACCGCTCGTGCGGACCCGCAAGTCGGAGACCTGTTTCTCGCCTCCCGAGGGGAGCATGATGGACTTCAGCGGGTCCAGCAGCAGGCCCGTCGTCCTCCTTCCAGTGGAGGTGCCTGTGCCCGTCGCGGCCCAGCCGTTCCGCACCACCCCGGTCCTGTCCGTCTCCGGCGACCTCGACCTCTCGAACGCGCAGGACCTGCGCGCCATGATCGACACCATCGCCGCGGCCTGTCCGTCGACGGTGTCCACCCTCATCGTCGACCTGCGCGACGTCCCCCTGCTCAGTGCCGCCGCCCTGGCGGTCCTGCTCGCCGCCCGGGACGAGTATGCCGGCCGGCTGAGCCTGCACGTCGTGGCCACGGGCGAGTGTGCTCGCGTGCTCACCGCGGGAGCACGTTTCGACGGCCTGCCGCTGAGCTCCAGTGTCGACGCCGCGATCGACACGACCGCCCCGCAGGGCCCGCCGGTCAGCCCAGCCCGTGCTGCTGGCGCAGCGCCGTGAGCCGCTGCCGCCAAAACCCCGCGTTGGGCTCGAGCAGCCACACGCCCTCGCGGAACTGCTCGAAGCCGACCTCCTGCCAGACCTGCTGCATCCGCCGCAGCCCCGCCTCGTAGGAGTCCTGCGCCTCACCGGTGCGGTGCAGCGGGGCGGGCAGGCAGACGGCCGCACGCACGCCGGCACGCATCCGGTCGAGGGTCTCGGCGAGGAGCAGCGCTGCCACCCCGTGGCCGCGCCAGTCCGGCTCCAGCTCGACCCGGTCGATGACGAGGACCCGCTCACCGGTGTGCGCCAGCCTCGCGTCGAGCTCGGGCGAGAGCTGGCCCGTCATCTCGTCGAAGACGACGTCGCCGATGTGGGAGATGTCCTCGTTGCTGCTGTCGAGGGCGCCCCACGGGTCGTCACACGCGACGAGGTCGAGCGCGACGACCGACAGCGTGCCGACCGCCCGGTCGGCACCGTCGACGCCCGGGACCGACGCGTTGACTCGCCACTGCTCGAGGCCGTTCACCGGCTCCCCGAGCCGGCGTGCCGTCGCGAGCTCCAGCCGGACGTCCTCGACCTTGCTCGGCGGGACCGCCATCAGCCGTCACCGTCCAGCCGGGCGCGGCCCGCGTCGGTGAGCACGCGGTTCTCCCCCTCGGTGACCAGCAGCGGCGGCTCGGCCTTGTAGAGGCTCGCGAGCGAGGCCCGGTCCAGGCCGGCGACGCGCGCCTCCTGGTGCGCCTCCAGCTTGTGCAGGGTCCCGCCGGCCTCGGCCATCCGGCGCAGGAACGCGATCTGCGGGTCGGCCGGACCCGCCCCGTCGCTGTCCCGGGGCGTCGGGTCGGGCAGGTTCACCAGCGTCTCGAGCTGGCCGATGATCCCGCGGACGGTCTCGCGCCACGCCTCCGCGGTGGCCTCGGTGTCGCTCGCCCGGCCTCCGGACCCCTGCCAGGTGCGCTTCGGGTGGCGGCGCAGGTACTCCCGCTCCAGCTCGAGCATGCGAGTGGTGTGCCGCGCGAACTGCTCGGCGCTCCCGTGCAGGAACACCCAGTTGCGCGTCGCGTGCGCATGCGTGCCCTGCTGCTCCAGCTCCTCGTCACTCAGCTCGGTGGCCGGGACACCCCGGACCTCGGTCTCGCTCATCGCGTCATCCTTCCCGTGCAGCGTCGCGTTGGTCGTCAGCTCTGATCGGTCAGCCCTGGTGGGGGTCGTCGATCCGGCGCAGGGCGTCGCGATACCGCTTCCCGGCGCCCACGTACTCGCTCACCCCGGCGTCGATCCACCGGTCCTGCTCGTCGTCGTCCATCGGCGTGGGGCGGGCCGGGACGCCCAGCGCCAGGTGCCGCTCGGGCACCTCCCGCCCCTCGGGGACGAGGGCCTGCGCCCCGACGACCGACCCGAACCGGACCACGGCCCGGTTGAGCACGACCGAGCCGGACCCGATGAGGCACCGGTCCTCGACCGTGCACCCCTCGAGGTGCGCGTTGTGGCCGACGATGCACTCCGCCCCGATCACGGTGGGCCACTGCTCGGTGGTGTGCAGCACGGTGCCGTCCTGGACCGAGGTGCGCGCACCGACCTCGATCCGGCCGAAGTCCGCACGCAGCACCGCCCCCGGCCAGACGGTCGCCTCCGGACCGAGCCGCACGTCGCCGATGAGGACGGCGTCCGGGTGCACCCAGGCGTCGGGGTCGATCTGCGGGACGAGGTCACCCAGGGCGTAGATCGGCATCGTTCACTCCTCCTCGTGGTCCGGCACGCTACCGTCCGCGGCACCCAGGTGCGGCAGGCCGGCATACACCCGCTGGGCATTGCCGGACCACACCCCGGCGGCCAGGTCGTCCGGCAGCAGGTCGGCCACGGCACGGGCGTTCTTGGCCGTGCCGGGGACCCCGGGCCAGTCGGTGCCGAAGATCCACTTGCGCGCGAGGCGCCCGAGGTCGAACTTCGCGTAGTACTCCGGCAGCCGCTTGGGCGGCAGCCCGGACAGCTCGATCCAGACGGTCGGGTGGGCCAGCGCGAGGAAGGCGGCGGCGTCGTACCACCAGCCCCGGCCGCCGTGCGCCAGGACGATGTCCAGTCCCGGGAAGTCGCGCACCACCGGCAGCAGGTGCTGTGGGTCGGCGAACTCGTTCGAGGAGCCGGGGAAGGTGCTCGTGCCGCAGTGCACGACCAGCGGCACCCGCCGCTCCTCCAGGACCCGGTATGCCGGGTAGAGGGCCGCGTCGCTGCACCGGAAGCCCCCGTGCACCGGGTGGAGCTTGAGCGCCGCGGCGCCCGCGTCGAGCTGCCGGGTCAGCTCGCCGGCGATGGGAAAGTGCAGGTGCGGGTTGACGTTGGCGACCGGGTGGAACCGGGTCGGGTTCTGCTCGACGACCGGCAGCAGGTCGTCGAACTCCTGCATCCCCGTGGCCTTGGGGCTGTACTCGCAGAAGAGCAGCGCCACGTCGACCCCCTCGGCCGCGAACAGCTCGTCCACCCGGGCCGGGCGGGGGCGCCCCTCGGGGTCCCAGACGTGGTCGAGGATGCCGGGCACGCCGAAGTCACGGGCCCACTGCAGCCAGGCGGGCCGCAGGCTGCCGAGCACCGGCAGGTGGACGTGGGCGTCCACCAGGGGAAGGCCGTCGAGCACGGTGCCGCCTCAGAGGTCGGCGACCATCGGGGTGTCGACCCCGATCGCGCCGGTCTTGTGCGAGCCACCGGGGGCGCCGAGCGGCTCCGCGCGTCCCGGGAGGGTCTCGGTGAAGAAGCGCCGGTTGTCCTCGATGTGCTCCTTCCACTCCTCGGGCACGCGGCGGTCCTGGCTGATCGCCTCGACCGGGCAGACGGGCTCGCAGGCGCCGCAGTCGATGCACTCCTTGGGGTTGATGTAGAGCTTGCGGTCGCCTTCGTAGATGCAGTCGACGGGGCACTCCTCGACGCAGGACATGTCCGTCGTGTCGACACACGGCTCGGCGATGACGTAGGGCATGGTCTCCTCCTACCGACGTTGTGGGGCTGAGTCTGGCGCAGATCGGGCTGCGGTGGTCAGGGGGAACTCGGTCAGGCCGGGGTCGCCTGGGGCACCGACGTCGGGTTGTCGGTCGAGTGTCCCGGGAACAGCTGCGCGTCGGGATCGATGTGCACCGCGGCGTTGTTGACGGCCGTGGCCACCTCGCCGAACCCGACGGCGATCAGCCGGACCTTGCCGTCGTAGTCGGTGATGTCGCCGGCAGCGAACACCCCGTCCACGCTGGTGCGCATCGCCGAGTCGACGACGAGGTGCCGGTTGTCGTGCAGCTCGATCCCCCACTCGCGGAGGGGGCCGAGGTTGGCGGTGAAGCCCAGCGCGGCGACCAGCTTCTGGCAGGCCAGCGAGCGCGTCCCGTCCTCGCCCTTGACGGTCACCTCGATCTGCTCGAGCTCGCCGTCGCCGGTGGTGGCCGTGACCTGCGCGTCGAGGACGATCTCGACCGGCGAGGACCGCAGCTGCTCCACCGAGCCCTGGTGCGCCCGGAACGCCTGCCGGCGGTGCACGAGGGTGACCGAGGACGCGATCGGGTGCAGCATGAGCGCCCAGTCGACCGCGCTGTCACCGCCGCCGACGACGACCACGTCCTTGCCGGCATACTCCGCCGAGGACGGGACGAAGTACTCCAGCCCGCGGCCGAGGAAGTCCTCCCCGGCGGGCAGCGGGCGGGGCGTGAACGTGCCGATGCCGCCGGTGACGACGACCGCCCGCGTGGTGATCTCGGTGCCGTCGCCGGCGCGGACCACGAGCAGGTCCGGCCGGTCGGGCTGGCTGACCCGCTCCAGCTGCTGGGCCTCCCGCCCGAGCAGGTAGGTCGGGTCGTACTGGGCCGCCTGCTCGACCAGGTTGCTGACCAGGGTGCGCCCGGAGACGGCCGGGAAGCCGGCGATGTCGAAGATCTGCTTCTCCGGGTACATCGCGCTGACCTGGCCCCCGACCTGGCTGAGCGAGTCCACGACGGCCACCCGCAGCCCGCGGGCACCGGCGTAGTAGGCGCCGAACAGCCCCACCGGGCCGGCTCCGACGATGAGCAGGTCCACGTCGACCGACGTCACGGCAGGGCCCCCTCGCTGCTGGCGGCAGCCGCGGTCGGGCTGCTCGACGGGGCGCTGGCCGGCGTCGTGGTCGACGGCCGGTCGGCCGCTGCCAGGTCGGCCACGAGCTGGCGGACCTTGAACCGCTGCATCTTGCCGGTCGCGGTCTTGGGCAGCTCGTCGACGAAGTAGACCTGCCGGGGGCGCTTGAACGAGGCCAGGCCGGCACGGCACCACTGCACCAGGTCGTCGGCGGTCACCTCGCCGCGGGTGACGCAGACGGCCACCGGCTTGTCGAGGCCCTCGGCGTCGGGCACGCCGACCACGGCCACCTCGGTGACCGCCTCGTGCTGCAGCAGCCGCTCCTCGACCTCACCCGGGGACACCCAGATGCCGCCTGCCTTGAGCAGGTCGTTGCTGCGCCCCAGGCAGGTGAAGAAGCCTTCCGGCGACTTGACGTAGGTGTCGCCGGTGCTGAGCCACTCCCCCACGAACACGGTGCGAGAGGCCTCGGTGCGTCGCCAGTAGCCGAGGGCGAGGGACTCGCCGCGCACGTGGAGCGAGCCCGGCTCCCCGTCGGGCACCACCTGGCCGAACACGTCGCGCAGCTCGATCTCGTAGCCGGGCACCGGACGCCCGGTGGTGCCGGGGTGGATGTCGTCGGGGTGGTTGGAGATGAAGATGTGCAGCGCCTCGGTGGAGCCGATGCCGTCGAGGATCGGGAAGCCGAACCGGTCGGTGAACCTCTGCTGCAGCGTCGCCGGGAGTGCCTCGCCGGCGGACGTGCCGATCCGCACCGAGCCGAAGGTGTCGTCCGGCAGGTCGCTGGAGGCCAGCGCCGCGTAGAAGGTCGGCACCCCACCGAACACGGTCGGCCTGTTCTCGGTGACCCGCTCGCGCACCACCTGCGGGCTGGGGCGCCGGGGCTCCAGCACCGTGGCCGCACCGGCGGAGAGGGGGAAGAACATCGAGTTGCCGATGCCGTAGGCGAAGAACAGCTTCGCGATGGAGAAGCACTTGTCGTCGGGACGGATCCCGAGGACCTGCTGCGCGTAGGTGTCACAGACGTGCCGGATGTTGGCGTGCCGGTGCATCGCGCCCTTCGGGGACCCGGTGGTGCCCGAGGTGTAGAGCCACAGCGCCCAAGCGTCCTCGACGGTGCCTGCCGGCTCGCGTCGCGCGGCGGGCTCGGACGCGCCGCGGCGCACGAGGTCGTCCCAGGTGATCGACTCCACGCCCTCGGGCGCGGTCAGTGGGCCGTCCGCGTCGGCGACCAGGACCCGCAGCTCGGGCGCCGTGGTCGCGGCCTGCTCCACGTGCGCGGCGTAGTCGGCGCTGCCGACCAGGACGGTCGCCCCGGAGTCGGAGATGATCTCGCCGAGCTCCTTGGCGCCGAGCATGGTGGACACCGGGACGGCGACGAAGCCACCGGTGAACGCGGCCAGGATGCCGGCGAGCATCGGGACGTCGTCGTTGGTGACGAACACGACCCGGTCGTCGCGGCGCAGCCCGAGGGACCGCAGCGCCGCGGTGACGGTGCCGACCAGGTCGGTCAGCTCGGCATACGTCAGGGTGGCCGGACCCTCGACGGCGACCCGGTCGCCGTTGCCCTCCTCGACGTGGCGTCGGGTCAGCCACGTGCCAGCGTTGAACTCCACGCCTGCCATGTCACACCCGCTTCAGGTCGTAGGAGCCCTTCTGGCCCGAGCCGAACCGGCGCAGCGCGCCGTCCGGGCCCGAGGCGTTGGGCCGGATGAAGATCCAGTTCTGCCAGGCGGTGAGCCGGCCGAAGATCTTGGTCTCGGTCGACTCCGGGCCGACGAACCGGTGGTTGGCCTCCATGCCGGTCAGCGCGTCCGGGGACAGCGACGCGCGCTCCTCGAGCACGATCCGCAGCTCCTCCTCGAAGTCGATGTCGTCGAGGGTCATCGTCACCAGGCCGACCTCGTCGGCCGCGGCCGCGTCGAGCGGCTCGCCGATCTGCGCGCGGGCCGCCTCGAACTGGTCGTCGTGGCCCCAGAAGCGGGACTGCAGCCGGCTCAGCCCGTTGCCCATCGGGTAGGTCCCGTCGTTGGACTCGCTGAGGATGACGGTCGCGGGGTCGGCGTCGGGGTCGACGTCCTCGTAGACGCCCTCCAGCATGTACTGCCGGTCGGCCGCCAGCGCCAGCTCCAGCAGGAGGCCGGCGAAGGCGCTGCCCGGCTCGATGACCGCGACCAGGCTGCGGCTGGTGACGTCGAGGCGCTTC
>DASSKF010000044.1:0-8025 GCA_035690725.1 Segeticoccus sp. | reverse complement strand
CCGCGGCGTCCAGGTTGATGGCGGTGCGCCGGTCGCGCAGCAGCCGGTCGGTGGTCATCCCCAGCACCGTGGCGGCCCCGGCGCCGGCCAGGCCGAGTCCCAGCCCGACCACGGACTTGCGGTCCATCGGGCTCATGAGGGGCGGCTCCCGGCATACACGCGGGGGACGCGCGCACCGACCCGGGTGACGATCTCGTAGGAGATGGTGCCGACGGCCCGCGCCCAGTCCTCCGCGGTGGGCTCGCCGTCGGCCCCGCTGCCGAAGAGGACGACCCGGTCGCCCGCGGCCACCTCGGCGCCCGGGCCGACGTCGACGGTGAACTGGTCCATGCAGACCCGGCCCGAGATGGTCCCCCGGCGGCCGGCGACCTGGACGGGTGCGGCGTTGCCCGCGGCGCGCGGGATGCCGTCGCCGTAGCCCATCGGCACCAGCGCCAGCGTCGTCTCCTCCGCCGTGAGGTAGGTGTGGCCGTAGCTCACCCCCTGCCCCGCCGGGACCTGCTTGACCAGGGCCACGTCGGCCTCCAGCTGCATGGCCGGCGTGAGGCCGAACGAGCCGGAGTCGCCCAGGTCGGGCACCGGCGACAAACCGTAGACGGCCAGCCCCGGCCGCACCAGGTCGTAGGCGGCGCTCGGGTTCGTCAGCACCGCAGCGGAGTTCGCCAGGTGGCGCACCTCCGGCCGAATGCCGGCGCGCTCGGCCTCGGCCACGGCCTCCTCGAAGCGCTCCTGCTGCCGTCGCACCGTGGGGTGGTGGGGCGCGTCGGCGTAGGCGAAGTGCGACCAGATGCCGACCACGGCGACCGTGCCCTCGGCCTCATGCCGGCGGGCGGCCGCGACCAGCTCGGTCCAGCCCGGCCCGTAGGCACCCTCCCGGCCGAGCCCCGAGTCGACGCACAGGTGCACGCGGGCGACCCGCCCGACCCGACGGGCGGCGTCGGCGATCGCGTCCAGGGACCAGGGCGCCGAGGCGGACACGTCGATCTCCTCGTTGACCGCCGAGGCCACGTCCGACCCCGGCACGGTCAACCAGGTCAGCAGCCGGGCGCGGATCCCGGCCGCGCGCAGGGCCAGCGCCTCCCCGAGCTGGGCGGTCCCCAGCCACGTCGCCCCGCCGGCCAGCGCCGCCCGCGCACCGGGGACCAGCCCGTGCCCGTAGGCGTCGGCCTTCACCACGGCGAGCACCGCCGCGTCGCCGCTGCGCCGGTCCAGCTCGCCCACGTTGGCCCGGATCGCGTCGAGGTCGACGCGCACCCGTGCCGTGGCGGTGTCGACCCGCACGGTGGGTTCGGTGGTCGGTTCGATGGTCATCGGCGTCAGTGTGTCAGGCGGCGCCGGCCGGGTCGCGGAGCACCCGCCGAGGGCGGCTCACCGAGCCAGCAGGCGCGCCACCACCGACGGTATGCCGTGTGCCACCGCCATCGCCCGGACCGGTCCCCCGGGGTTGGCCCGGTCGCCGGCAAGCCCGTGGACGAGCGCCGCGAGGCTGCCGGCGTCGAGCGGGGACACGCCCCCGGCGAGCAGGGTGCCGGCCAGGCCGGCGAGCACGTCGCCGGCGCCCGCCGTGGCGAGCCAGGGCGGGGCGTCCGCCTGCGAACGCGCGGGGGTGCCCGCCGCGGTGGGGTCGACGACGAGGGTCGTGGACCCCTTGAGCAGCACCGTGGCGCCGGTGCGGTCGGCCAGCGCGCGGGCGTGGAGCAGCGGCTCGGCGCTGACCTGCTCGCGCCGGACCTCCCGCTCCTCGAGCCGGCCGAGCAGCCGGGCCAGCTCCCCCGCGTGCGGGGTGAGCAGCGTCGGGGCGCGCCGCGGGACGGTGTAGCGGTCGAGCAGGTCCAGGGCGCCGGCGTCGACGAGGCAGGGCAGCCGCGAGCCGAGCGCGCGCCGCGCCGCCCCCACCTGCTCCTGGCCCGGGCCGGAGTCGTCCCGGGCGTCCATCCCGGGCCCGAGCACCCAGGCCTGCACCCGCCCCTCGCCGAACACCGCCTCGGGGACCGCGGCGCGCACGAGGTCGGTGGGCGCGTCCGGGCCGACGTAGCGGACCATCCCGACGCCGCACTCGACGGCTGCGGTGACCGTCATCACCGGCGCCCCGGTGTAGGACGCTCCCCCGGCGACCACGCCGAGGACGCCCCGGGAGTACTTGTCGTCGCCCGGCCCCGGCCGCGGCCACAGGGCGGCGGCGTCGTCGTGGGTGAGGCGCTGCACGGCCGGGGTGGCACCGAGCTCGGCGACCGCGTCGTCGAGGCCGATGTCGACGAGGGTCAGCCGCCCGACGGCGGGCTCCGTGGCCGGCAGCAGGTGCACCGGCTTGGCCACCCCGAAGGTGACGGTCTCGTCGGCGAACACCCCACTGCGCACGGCCTGCTCACCGGCCGGGTCGGCGCCGCTGGGCAGGTCGACCGCCACGACGTAGGCATCGGTGGGGATCGCGTCGACCAGGTGCTCGAGCTCCTCGGACAGCCCCGGGCGGCCGCCGATGCCGAGCATGCCGTCGACGACGACGTCGGCGCCGGCCAGCACCGCCGCCGCCCCCTCGACGGGTGTGCTGGTGACGCCGGCGGCCCGCGCCGCGTCGAGACCGGCCTCGTGCGTGCGGCCCGTGACGGGCACCGCGGTGACGTCGAACCGGTCGGCCAGCCGCGCGGCGGCATACAGCGCGTCCCCGCCGTTGTCGCCGGGACCGACCAGGCAGACGACCCGGGGCAGCCCGTCGCTGTGCTCGCGCCGCTCCTCCAGCCGGGCGGCCACGGCCCGGGCCAGTCCGGCGGCCGCCCGCTGCATCAGCTCGCCCTCGGGCAGGCGACCCATGGCCAGCTGCTCGACGGCACGCACGTCCGGGACGGCATACCCCTCGATCACCCGGTGCTCCTTCCGACGGTCGGTGGCGGTCCTCCCCGGCGCGCCGCCGCGCTCAGCCCTCCGCGACCACGACGGCCGAGGCGATCCCCGCGTCGTGGGAGAGGGACACGTGCAGGTCGTGCACCCCGAGGTCGAGCGCCCGCTGCTCGACGGTCCCGCGCACGGACAGGTGCGGCCGGCCGGACTCGTCACGCAGGACCGTCGCGTCGGTCCAGTGCAGGCCGGCCGGGGCGCCGAGGCACTTGGCGAGCGCCTCCTTGGCGGCGAACCGGGCGGCCAGGGACGCCAGCCCGAGGTCGCGCTCCTCGGAGGTGAAGAGCCGGTCGCGCAGCCGGGGCGCCCGGCCGAGGGTGGCCTCGAACCGGGCCACGTCGACGACGTCGATCCCGACGCCGACGATCACCGCGCCGCCCCGGTCACTCGACCGTCACCGACTTGGCGAGGTTGCGCGGCTGGTCGACGTCCAGGCCCTTGGCGGTGGCGAGCGCGCAGGCGAAGACCTGCAGCGGCACCGTGGTCACGAGCGGGGCGAGCAGCGCCGGGGTGCGCGGCACCCGGATCACCTCGTCGGCGAACGGGACCACGTCCTCGTCGCCCTCCTCGGCGATGACGAGGGTGCGGGCGCCGCGGGCGCGGATCTCCTGGATGTTGGAGACCACCTTGCCGTGCAGCCCGTGCTCACTGGTCGGCGACGGGACGATGACGAAGACCGGCTGGCCCGGCTCGATGAGCGCGATGGGGCCGTGCTTGAGCTCGCCGGCGGCGAAGCCCTCGGCGTGGATGTAGGCGAGCTCCTTGAGCTTGAGTGCCCCCTCCAGGGCCACCGGGAAGCCGACGTGGCGCCCGAGGAACAGCACGGCGCGGCTGTCGGCCATGAAGCCGGCGATCTCGCGCACCCGGTCCATCGAGCCGATGACCTGCTCGATCCGCCCCGGCATGTCCTGCAGGTCGGCCAGCACGGACTGCGCCTTGTCGGCGAAGCTCCCCCCGCGCTGCTGGGCGAGGTAGAGGCCGAGCAGGTAGCACGCGGTGATCTGGGCGAGGAACGCCTTGGTCGAGGCGACCGCGATCTCGGGCCCGGCGTGCGTGTAGAGCACGCCGTCCGACTCGCGGGGGATCGTCGACCCGTGCGTGTTGCAGATCGCCAGGGTCAGCGCTCCCTGCTCCCGGGCGTGCTTGACCGCCATCAGGGTGTCCATGGTCTCGCCGGACTGGGAGATGGCGACCACGAGGGTGCGCCCGTCGATGACCGGGTCCCGGTAGCGGAACTCGTGGGCGAGCTCGACCTCGCAGGGGATGCGGGTCCACCGCTCGATCGCGTACTTGGCCACCATCCCGGCGTAGGAGGCCGTGCCGCAGGCGACGACGACGATCTTGTCCACCGCCCCCAGGCGCTCCTCCGGGATGCGCAGGTCGTCGAGCACGAGCCGGCCGTCCTGGTCGGTGCGCCCGAGCAGCGTGTCGCCGACGGCATGCGGCTGCTCGTGGATCTCCTTGTCCATGAAGGTCTCGAAGCCGCCCTTCTCGGCGGCCGCGGCATCCCAGTCGACGTGGAACCGCTTGCCCTGCGCCGGCGCTCCGTCGAAGCCGACGACCTCCACCGAGTCCGAGGTGATGGTGACGATCTGGTCCTGCTCCAGCTCCATCGCCTCGCGGGTGCTGCCGATGAAGGCCGCCACGTCGGAGCCGAGGAAGTTCTCGCCCTGCCCCAGGCCCACCACGAGCGGGCTGTTGCGGCGGGCGCCGACCACGGTGTGCGGCTGGTCGGCATGCACGGCGAGCAGGGTGAACGCGCCCTCCAGGCAAGCCACCACCTCCCGCATGGCCCGGGTGAGGTCAGTCGTGTCGGCATACCGCTCCGCGAGCAGGTGGGCGACGACCTCGGTGTCGGTCTCGCTGGCGAAGGTGACGCCGCGCCCGGTGAGGTCGGCCCGCAGGGCGTGGAAGTTCTCGATGATCCCGTTGTGGATCAGGGCCAGCCGGCCGTCGGTGCCGCCGGCGTGGGGGTGCGCGTTGCTGTCGGTGGGGCCGCCGTGCGTGGCCCAGCGGGTGTGGCCGATGCCGGTGGCCGCCGGAGGCAGCGGGTGCTGCTCGACCTCGGCCACCAGGTTGGCGAGCTTCCCGGCTCGCTTGCGGGTCTGCACCCCGTCCTCGGTGACGAGCGCGACGCCGGCCGAGTCGTACCCGCGGTACTCGAGCCTGCGCAGCCCTGCGAGCACGACGTCCAGCGCCCGGCCGTCAGCCCGCGGCCCGGCATACCCCACGATTCCGCACATGGGGCGCAGCCTAACCGTGCGCCGTGGGCCACAATGGCGCGCGTGTCGACTCCGCAGCGCTCCGGCTCGAACGGGAACGGGATCCCGTCGCCGTACGTCGAGCTGGACCGGTCGGCCTGGGCCCGGCTGCGCAAGCAGCAGCCGCTGAGCCTGGACGACGAGGACGTGGCCCGGCTGCGCGGCCTCGGCGAGCCGCTGGACCTGGCCGAGGTGGAGGCGGTCTACCTGCCGCTGTCCCGGCTGCTCAACTTCTACGTGGGGGCGACCGGCGGGCTGCACCGCATCACCACGGACTTCCTCGGGGAGCGGCCGGAGCGCACCCCGTTCGTGATCGGCGTCGCCGGCTCGGTCGCCGTGGGCAAGTCGACGACCGCCCGCATCCTGCGTGAGCTGCTGTCGCGCTGGCCGGACACGCCCCGCGTCGAGCTCGTGACGACCGACGGGTTCCTCTATCCCAACGCCGCGCTCGAACGGCGGGGCATCATGGACCGCAAGGGTTTCCCCGAGTCCTACGACCGGCGCGCGCTGCTGCGCTTCGTCGCCGAGGTCAAGGCCGGCAAGGCCGAGGTGAGCGCCCCGGTCTACTCCCACCTGACCTACGACATCCTCCCCGACGAGCGGATCGTGGTCCGGCACCCCGACGTCCTCATCGTCGAGGGGCTGAACGTGCTGCAGCCGCCACCGGTGCGCGGGGACGGGTTGCGCGGCCTGGCGGTCAGTGACTTCTTCGACTTCTCCGTCTACGTCGACGCCCGGGTCGAGCACATCAGGACGTGGTACGTCGACCGGTTCCTGCGCCTGCGCGAGACCGCCTTCGCCGACCCGGACTCCTACTTCCACCGGTATGCCGCCCTGTCGGACGAGGAGGCCCGCTCCACCTCCGAGGGCATCTGGGAGAGCATCAACGAGCCGAACCTGCGGCAGAACATCCGGCCCACCCGGGGCCGGGCCACCCTCGTGCTGTCCAAGGGTGAGGACCACTCCGTGCAGCGGGTCCGCCTCCGCAAGCTGTGACCCGGCGGCGACCGGTGGTGGCCAGGAAGTGGCCGTCGTAGGGAGGCGACACCGGGCGCGCCGCGGGTCGCCGCACGACGCCCCTGTGCCGGTGACGACCACCGGACAGGTCTAACGGTGACGCGGGCCCTCCCCGGAGCCGGTGTCGCCTCGACTTGCTGGTTCCCGTTTGTGGTTCCTGTTGCGGTGATGGCCGGCACTCACCGTCATGGTGGCTCTGGTCGCATGCTCGTCCCACCGGCGAGGCGGCCACCCGGACTCTCCGGGGCTGCGGTGGCCCGGACCCAGAGCACGCTCTACTCCTTGCAGCGATGGGTGCCGAAGCGCCACAAGTAGCTGGCGGTGGAGTTGTGCTGACCAGTGACGCGCAGATGCGCGCACCCTTTGGCACTCTCGCTCAGGATCCCACCGAGGTAACGGACGTTCCGATGGCGACAGCCTTCGAAGGTCAGCCTCGTCGTGATCCAGTCAGCCAGCTTCGGAGACTTGCCGGAGGTCCACACGCGCCTGGAGACCCACGCCAATCTCTGGCTGGCATCGGGCTGCAGCGACAGCGTGATCGGACCGGCTCCGGCCCGGACCGTGACCGGTGCCTTCAGGAAGTACCAGTCACGCTTCGAGGGCGGGGGACGCAGGTCCACGTCCTTGGCGCGGGGCAGGGGCCCGGAGCGCGGCGTTACCAGCGCGTCGAGTGACTGGCCTGCAAAGCGGATGCCCCATTGCCGGCGCCCCTGCAATTTCCCAGCGGCCAGTCCTGCGTCGCAGCCGAGTCGGACGTGGCCAGTCTCAGCGGCCGCTGCCGACGCGGCCGGTGACGACGTCGTGGACGGTGCCGCTGAGCCAGCCGGAGGTGAGGCGCCAGACGCGTCGCCCGCCGGTGCTTGCGGCGTCGTACAGGCGGCACAGAGCACCACTGGACCGATGGCTGCCGCAGCCCCACGCACATCGAGAAGCGTAGCCACCCACCGCGCAAGTGGTCTGGAGCCAGCCCCCAACGCACCTCGCAACATCCAGCGAGGTCAAGTCCGCAGGAGTGGTGTACGAGGGTGAGCCCTCGTAGGGGTTGGTTAGGCAGTCAGTTCGCTGATCGTCGCGGGTTCGGTCACCTCCTCGGCCTGGGCGCTGAGGGCGGCGCGGCAGCGGGCGAGGACGTCGATGCCGAGGTAGCGGCGTTGCTCGGCCCATTCGTCGTGTTGCTCGGCGAGCACGGCGCCGATGAGGCGGATGATGGCCTCGCGGTTGGGGAAGATGCCGACCACGTCGGTTCTGCGTCGAATCTCTCTGTTCATCTCTGTTCAGGCGCTCCTGAGGGTTATTGGACCAGGCCTGGCGCCACACTTCCCGGGGGAAGGCGGTGAACGCCAGGATGTCCGCGCGGGCGTCCTCGAGGTGGGCGGCCACGGCCGGGAGCTTGTCGACCAGCGCCTCGAGGATGCGGTCGAACTGGGCGTGAACGGCGGCGGCGTCGGGCTGGTCGTACACGCTGTGCAGCAGCGCCTTGACCCACGGCCAGGAGCTCTTCGGGGTGGCGGTCATCAGGTTGGCCGCGTAGTGGGTGCGACAGCGCTGCCAGGACGTGCCGGGCAGGGTGGCGCCGATCGCCTCCACCAGCCCGGCGTGGGCGTCGGAGGTGACCAGTCCGACCCCGGACAGGCCACGGGCGGTCAGGTCGCGGAAGAACGCCAGCCAGCCGGCGCCGGACTCGCTGGTCGCGCAGTGGATCCCGAGGACCTCGCGGTAGCCCTCGGCGTTGACGCCGGTGGCGACCATGACGGCCACCTTGACGACCCGGCCGCCCTCACGGATCTTCATCGTCAGGGCGTCGGCGGCCACGAACGTGTACGGTCCCTCGGCCAGCGGTCGGGTGCGGAACGCC
>DASSKF010000043.1:0-8022 GCA_035690725.1 Segeticoccus sp. | reverse complement strand
CAGCTCCTCGAACCCGCGCCGGTTCGCCGCCATGGTCGTCTCCGCGCCGGCACCGCCGGCGACGTAGGCCCAGCCCTGCCGGCTCATCCGGCGCCGGGCCGCCTCCTCGAGCGCCGGCCAGCTCGTCGGGACGGCCGGGCGGGCCCCGCTGACACCCGCGCGGAAGATCGCGCTCTGCCGCAGCCGCCCGGCGCTGATCGCGCCCTGCCGCAGCCGCCCGTGACCGCTGCCCGCACCCTCGCTCGCGCTCATCCCGCAAACCTAGGCACTTTCCCGCAGAACTCGGGAGTTTGCGCCGGACAAAGTCCCGAGATCGCCGGGAGAGCCCCGAGATCGCCGGGAGAGCCCCGAGATCGCCGGGAGAGTCCCGAGATCGGCGGGAGAGCCCCGAGGTCCGCAGCCACACGGCATACCGGCCGGTGACCGGGTCGGGGGCAGGGCGGCCTCATGGGAGACTGGAGGACGGAACACCCGCGACCCACCGACGACCTCGAGGAAGCCGCCACCGTGTCACCCATGGCCCGCACCGTGCTGCAGCCCGCAGCGACGCCACCGGACCTGATCCGCAACTTCTGCATCATCGCCCACATCGACCACGGCAAGTCGACGCTGGCCGACCGGATGCTGCAGATCACCGGCGTGGTGGACGAGCGGGCGATGCGCGCGCAGTATCTCGACCGGATGGACATCGAGCGCGAGCGCGGCATCACGATCAAGTCGCAGGCCGTGCGGATGCCGTGGGCGCTCGACGACGCCGGGGGCGCGCCCGTGACCTACTGCCTCAACATGATCGACACGCCGGGGCACGTGGACTTCACCTACGAGGTGTCCCGGTCGCTGGCCGCCTGCGAGGGGGCCATCCTGCTCGTCGACGCCGCCCAGGGGATCGAGGCGCAGACCCTCGCCAACCTCTACCTCGCGATGGAGCACGACCTCACGATCATCCCCGTGCTCAACAAGATCGACCTGCCGTCGGCGCAGCCGGACAAGTACGCCGAGGAGCTCGCCGGCCTCATCGGCTGCGAGCCGGAGGAGTGCATCCTCGTGTCCGGCAAGACCGGCGAGGGCGTCGAGGCGCTCCTGGACCAGATCGTCACCCAGCTGCCGCCCCCGCGGGGCGATGCCGAGGCGCCGTCCCGGGCGATGATCTTCGACTCGGTCTACGACACCTACCGGGGCGTGGTGACCTACGTGCGGGTCGTCGACGGGCACCTGTCGCCGCGCGAGCGGATCGTGATGATGTCGACCAAGGCCACCCACGAGCTGCTCGAGATCGGTGTCATCGACCCCGAGCCGCGGTCCTCACCCGGGCTCGGGGTGGGGGAGGTCGGCTACCTCATCACCGGCGTGAAGGACGTGCGCCAGTCGCGGGTCGGTGACACGGTCACGAGCGCCAACGCACCCGCTGCCGAGCCGCTCGGCGGCTACCGGGACCCCCGTCCGATGGTCTTCTCCGGCCTGTACCCGATCGACGGCTCGGACTACCCGGTGCTCCGGGACGCCCTCGACAAGCTCAAGCTCAACGACGCGGCGCTGCTCTACGAGCCGGAGACCTCGGCGGCGCTCGGCTTCGGCTTCCGCGTCGGGTTCCTGGGCATGCTGCACCTGGAGATCGTCCGCGAGCGGCTGGAGCGGGAGTTCGACCTCGACCTGATCTCCACCCTGCCCAACGTCGTCTACCAGGTCCGCCTCGACGACGGCCGCGAGCTGCAGGTCACCAACCCCAGCGAGTTCCCCGAGGGCAAGATCGACCAGATCACCGAGCCGGTGGTGCGCGCCACGCTGCTCGCACCGAGCGAGTTCATCGGCGCGATCATGGAGCTGTGCCAGCAGCGGCGCGGCACCCTGCGGGGGATGGACTACCTGTCCGAGGACCGGGTCGAGATGCGCTACACGCTGCCGCTCGCCGAGATCGTCTTCGACTTCTTCGACAGCCTGAAGTCGCGCACCCGCGGGTTCGCCTCGCTCGACTACGAGCCGGACGGGGAGCAGGTGTCCGACCTGGTCAAGGTCGACATCCTGCTGCAGGGGGAGCAGGTCGACGCCTTCAGCGCGATCGTGCACAAGGACAAGGCCTACGCCTACGGCGTGATGATGGCCGGCCGGCTCAGGGAGCTGATCCCGCGGCAGCAGTACGAGGTGCCGATCCAGGCTGCCATCGGCTCGCGGGTCATCGCCCGGGAGACCATCCGCGCGATCCGCAAGGACGTGCTCGCCAAGTGCTACGGCGGTGACATCAGCCGCAAGCGCAAGCTGCTCGAGAAGCAGAAGGAGGGCAAGAAGCGGATGAAGATGGTCGGCCGCGTCGAGGTGCCGCAGGAGGCCTTCATCGCCGCGCTGTCCAGTGACGCCTCGGCCGGCGACGGCAAGGGCAAGAAGTGACCTCGGTCCCGCTCACCCACACCCACCCCGACCTGCCACCGTCCGTCACCCGCCCCCAGCCCCCCTCGTTCGCGCGCCGCGACGGACGGCTCAACCCGCGGAGGCAGCGGGCCTGGGAACGGCACGGGGAGCGCTACCTGCTCGACGTGCCGCGCGCCCGGGCGACGACCTCGGTGGACCCGGCGCACCTGCTCGACCACCGGGCCGAGTTCGGGCGCGACGCGCCGCTCGTCGTCGAGATCGGGTCGGGCGCGGGGGAGGTCGTCGCCCACGCCGCCGGGAAGCGGCCGGACCTCGACTTCCTCGCCGTCGAGGTCTACCGTCCCGGGATCGCGCAGACCCTGGCGCGGGTCGGCCGCGACGACCTGTCCAACGTGCGGCTCGTCCTCGCCAACGCCGTCGACGTGGTCCGCACCATGCTGCCGGCCGGCGGTGTGACCGAGGTGTGGACGTTCTTCCCCGACCCCTGGCCCAAAGCGCGACACCACAAGCGCCGCCTCGTCGACGACGAGTTCGCCGGCCTGGTGGCGCGGGTGCTCGCGCCCGGCGGCGTGTGGCGGCTCGCCACGGACTGGGCGGGCTACGCCGAGCAGATGCTCGAGGTCGCCGCACGCTGTCCGCACCTCACCAACCGGTATGCCGGGCACGCACCGGACGCGGACGGCATACCGGGCGTGGCGCCGCGCTTCCCGGGGCGGGCGATGACCCGCTTCGAGGCGAAGGGGCTGGCGGCCGGGCGCACCGTCCGGGACCTGGAGCTCGTCCGCCGCTGACCCCCGCTCGAATGAAAGGGGGCGGACAGGGGTGTGGCCCGGGGCGGTATGAGCGCTCCGGGCCACGAGACCGGGATGATGGCCCAGTCGGCGCGGTTGGACTCATATGGCTCGCTCCGCCGCATCATCGGTCAGATGACGGGCTGAGCCCGTCCGGCGTAATCCATGCTGTCCATCCGGCCCGCTACCCGTTGCCGGGTGCGTACCCACCGTTGTAGCCCCGGGTTCTCCGAACGGCAAGGGGTTTCCGGAAACGAGTTGTCGCACGCACCGTCCGTCCCGGCGTGTCCGGCGCGACACGCCGGGAAGCGACGGGCGCACGTCCCCGGTAGCCTCCCGGGCGATGGCCGTTCCGAACGCTGCAGCTCCCCGGCGCGCGACCACCGTCGCGGCGGGGGTCGTCCTGATCCTGCTCCTCGCGACCGCGCTCAGCGCCTGCACCGTCTCCGGCTCGGACGTGACGCTGCGTGCGCTGCGCTCCGACGCGCTCATCACCACACCGCTGCACCTGCAGGTGACCGGGCTCGAGCCCGGTCAGCGGGTGACGCTCGACGTGGCCGCACGCGGCGAGGAGCGGACGGCGTCCGCGACCTTCGTCGCGGGCACCGACGGCCAGGTGGACCTGCGCCGCGATGCGCCGGTCAGCGGCGACTACGGCGGGGTGGACCCGTACGGGTTCATCCGCGCCCTGGGGCTGGTCAAGCCACGCGGGACCAGCCCGGAGCGGGTGTGGCTCGACGTGTCCGCCTCGGTGGACGGCGAGCCGGCCGCCCGCGGTCGGGTGCTGCGCCGCTTCCGCGCCGACGGCGTGCGCAGCCACCAGCTCACCCTCGCCCGGGACGGTGTGCTCGGTGTCTACTACGCACCCCGGGCAACCGAAACCCGCCGACCTGCGGTGCTCGTCTTCGGCGGCGCCCGCGGGCACCTCTTCGGACCGACCGTGGCCGGTCTGCTCGCCTCGCACGGCTACCCGGCGATGTCGATCGCGTACTTCCGCATGCCCGGGCTGCCGCCGCACCTGGAGGACATCCCGCTGGAGTACTTCGTCCACGCGCTGAAGAAGCTGCGTTCCCGTCCGGGCGTGGACCGGCAGCGGGTGGTCGTCTACGGGGTGTCCCGGGGCAGCGAGGCCGCCCAGCTGCTCGGTGCCTACCGGCCCGACCTGGTGGGCGCAGTCGTCGCCCTCGTGCCGAGCAGCGTCGTGCACGGCTCGTGGCCGATCGGGCGCGGTGCGGGCTGGACCTGGCGGGGGAAGCCGGTGGCGCCGTGGGTGCCGCAGGACAGCACCGGCGGCTTCCGCGACGACGTGTCGATCCCGGTCGAGCGCATCGACGGACCGATGTTCCTCGTGTGCGGCCGCCGGGACCGGGTGTGGCCGTCCTGTGACTACCTGGACCACATCGTGCAGCGCCGCGCCGACCACGGCCGGCCCGCCCCCGTCGTCACCCGGGTCGGTGACGCCGGGCACGACATGGGGGGACTCGTGCCGGGCACCCAGGACGTCTACGCCGCGCCGGACAGCGCCCACCCGGCCGTCGTGACACGGCACCGGGTCGAGGTGTGGGGGAAGCTGATGGACTTCCTCGCCGACCAGCGCCGGCACTGACCGGACACGCGTTCCGCGAGCGCACTCGAGTGGTTCGCCCGAGAACGCTCGCGGAGGAGGTGTCCGGTCCCTTCACGCGCGGTGCCCGGTCGGGGACCAACCGCCGGGTGCGAGACTGGAGGTATGCCGAGCACTCTCCCGGACGGCGAGCCCGCGCCGCCCTCAGGTGAGCTGCCCGAGTCCGCGTTGGCACGGCTCGGGCAGCCGGGTCGGCCGTTCGGGGTCTACGTCCACGTCCCGTTCTGCTCGGTGCGCTGCGGCTACTGCGACTTCAACACCTACACCCTCACCGAGCTGGGGACGGAGGGCGCGAGCGTCGGCACGTATGCCGACGCGGCGCTCGCCGAGCTCGACCTGGCGACGAAGGTCCTCGGTGACCGGGTGCCGCAGGTGGACACCGTCTTCGTGGGCGGTGGGACCCCGACGATGCTCGCGGCGAGCGACCTCGTGCGGGTGCTGGACGGCATACGGGAGCGGTTCGGCCTGGCACCGGACGCGGAGGTGACGACCGAGGCCAACCCGGACTCGGTGACGCCACAGTCCCTGCGGGAGCTGGCCGACGGAGGCTTCACCCGGGTCAGCCTCGGTATGCAGTCGGCGGTGCCGCACGTGCTGCGCACGCTGGACCGCACGCACGACCCGGCCAACGCCGCGCGGGCCGTTTCCGGTGCACGGGAGGCGGGCCTCGGGGTGAGCCTCGACCTGATCTACGGCACGCCGGGGGAGTCCGTGGACGACTGGCGGGCCAGCCTGGAGGCGGTCACGGCACTGGCGCCGGACCACGTCTCCGCCTACGCACTCGTCGTCGAGCAGGGCACCAGGCTGGCTGCGCAGGTGCGCCGCGGGCAGGTGCCGGCGCCCGAGGACGACGACGAGGCCGTCAAGTACGAGCTCGCGGACGAGCTGCTCCGGGCGGCCGGCCACCAGTGGTACGAGGTGAGCAACTGGGCGCGCACCGAGGCGGACCGGTGCCGGCACAACGAGGGCTACTGGGGCGACGGGGACTGGTGGGGGGCCGGGCCGGGCGCGCACAGCCACGTCGGGGGAGTGCGCTGGTGGAACGTGAAGCACCCCAACGCCTTCGCCCAGCGGCTGAACTCGGGGGTCTCCCCGGCCGCCGGTCGTGAGCTGCTCACCGACGACCAGCGGTATGACGAGCGCCTCCTCCTCGGCACCCGGATGGTGGGCGGCCTGGACCTGGATCGGCTGCGGCCCGAGGGGCGCCGGGCAGTGGCGGAGCTGGTCGCCGACGGGCTCGTCGAGCCAGGGCCGGCGCTCGCCGGGGACGCAGAACGGCCGCGGCGGGTCGTGCTGACCCTCCGCGGCCGCCTGCTCGCCGACACCGTGGTGCGACGGCTGCTGGGCTTCTGAGCCGTCAGCTCACGAAGCGGATCGTCATCGGGTAGCGGTACTCCTGACCGTTGTACGCGGCCACCGCCGCCACGATCTGCAGGATCACGCTGGCGATCCACAGCAGTGGCAGCAGCACGAAGCCGATCAGGACGAAGATGAGCAGTCCGGCGACGACGTAGGCGATCAGCAGTGTCAACTGGAAGTTCAGCGACTCCGCCGAGTGCCGCCGCACGAAGTCGCCCCGGTCCTTGTAGATCAGGTAGACGACCAGCGAGCCCAGGAAGGGCAGGCCGACCAGCGAGGCGACGAACGGGGCGAGGTGCGCCACCATGCCCCAGGTCCGCTGGTCCGGCGGCGACATCGGCTGGACGTAGCCGCCCTGGGGCGGCGGGGGCGGGTAGGGCTGGCCGGGACCGGGCTGGGCGCCGTACGGCTGGCCGGGGCCGGGCTGGCCGGGCTGTCCGCCGTGGGGCTGGCCACCGCCGGGCGGCGGCGGAGGCGGCGGCTCCTGGCCGGGAGGCGGGTTCTGGTGCTGCGGTTGCTCGCTCATGGTTCCTCAAGCGGTCGTGGTCCCCCGTGACGGGCACCCGGCGGCGCCGGGTACCTCCATTGTGGGGTGTCGGCGGCCTGCGAATCCATGAGGGACGACCCTGAGCCGCCCCTGACCGGTCCCGACCCGACCCGGCTCATCCCAGGTCGAGGGCGACGTCCAGGGACCGGGCACTGTGGGTCAGCGCCCCCGAGGAGACCAGGTCCACGCCCGCCTCGGCCACGGCGGCCACCGTCGCCTCGGTGATGCCGCCGGAGGCCTCCGTCAGCACCGGCACCGGGTGCCGCCGGACGAGGTCGACCGCCTCGCGCAGCCCGGCGGGCGGCAGGTTGTCGAGCAGCACGGCGTGCACGGCGGGCCGGCCGCCGCCCGTCACCCGCTCCGCCTCGGTCACGAGGAGCGCCCGGAGCTGGTCGAGGGTGTCCACCTCGACCTCGACGCGCACGAGGTGTCCACCGCGGTCGGTGAGGCGCTCCAGCACCTCCTCGAGCCCGCCCCCGAGCCCGATGTGGTTGTCCTTCACCAAGATCGCGTCGTGCAGGCCGAACCGGTGGTTCACCCCGCCGCCGTGGACGACGGCACGCTTCTCGGCCGCCCGCAGGCCCGGCGTGGTCTTGCGCGTGTCGCAGACCCGCGTCGCCGTGTCCGCGACGAGGTCGGCCATGCGGCGGGTCGCCGTGGCGACGCCGGACAGGTGCCCGACGAAGTTCAGCGCGACGCGCTCCCCGGTCAGCAGCGACCGCGCCGGTCCGGTCACGTCCGCCACGACGTCCCCCGGGGCCACGGGTGCCCCGTCCGCACGCCGGAGGGTGACGTGCACGGCCGGGTCGAGCCCGGCATACGTCTGGGTCAGGAAGTCCAGCCCGGACAGGACGCCCTCCTCCCGCGCCACGAGGTATGCCGTGCCGGTCGCCTCCGCGGGCACCGTCGCGGTGGTCGTGAGGTCCCCGGCCGTTCCGAGGTCCTCGGCGAGGGCCGCCCGGACGAGGGGGACCACGTCCGGCGGTGGGGGGAGGCACGGCGTCCCGGTGACGGTCGGTTCGAGCAGCGGCTGGGTCATGCGAGGGCTCCTTCGGGTGCACGGGCGGCGGAGGGGGCGTCGCCCCGGCGGTGGCCGCCGCAGCTCGCCCGCCGGCGCCGGGCCGCACGGGTGATCAGCCAGGCGGTGAGCGCGTGGTCGTCGTCCAGGTGCGGTTCCAGGGCCCGCTCGGCGGTGCGCAGCCCGTCCTCGTCCCGCAGGACGCCGACGTGCCGGCTCATCAGTGCGCGGACCGTCTCCAGCGACAGTGCCCCACCGCCGCAGCCGCCGGCCCCCCGACATTCGGCGGAGTTGCGGCCGGAGCGTGACGTATACGTCA
>DASSKF010000042.1:0-7026 GCA_035690725.1 Segeticoccus sp. | reverse complement strand
CGCCGGGACCTCGCTGCGCAGGGCCTCGAGGACGGAGTTCCGCCCGGCGATGACCTCGCTGCCGGTGCGCCCGCGCTTCGAGCCGCCCCGGCTGCCGGTGGACCGACTCGGTCCGGTCGACCGCCTGCCGCCGGACTGGCTGCCGCCGCCCTGCTTGCCGCCGGACGGCCCGCTCCGGTGGGCCTTGTGGTGCGGCCGGTCCGCGGCCTTCGGGGTCGGGCCCTTCCCGGAGAGCTGCTTGCGACGCTGCCCGCCGCTGCCGACGGTGGGTCCCTTCTTCGAAGCGCCCTTGCGGACCGCGCCGCGGCGCGAGGAGTTGCCTGGCATGGAGCTGCCTCTCAGTGGGCGTGGTCGGTGTCGGGGCGGTGCTCCAGCGACCAACGGGCACCCGAGGCGGTGTCCTCCACCGCGATGCCGGCGCGGGCCAGCTGGTCCCGGATCGCGTCCGCGGTCGCGTAGTCCCGGGACGCCCGCGCCTCGCGACGTGCCTCGAGCCGCTCGCGCACCAGGTCGTCCAGCGCCGACAGGGCGTCGTCCTGCCCGCCACCGGTCGCCGGGCCCCACTGTGGGTCGAGCGGGTTCACGCCGAGGACGTCCGTCATGGAGACCACGCGAAGCGCGGCCACCCGGGCACCGTCCTCGTCCCCGTCGTCGCGCGCGGTGTTGCCCTCACGCACCGCCTCGAAGACGACGGCGAGCGCGCCGGACACGTTCAGGTCGTCGTCCATCGCCTCCGCGAACTCGCCCGGGACCGGCACCAGCTCACCGTCCCACCCGTCGGGCAGCGCCCGGCGGAGGAACCCCTCGACCCGGTCGACGGCGGCCTCCGCCTCGTCGAGCGACCGGTCACCGAACTCCATCGTGGACCGGTAGTGCACGGCGCTGAGGTAGTAGCGCAGGACGAGCGGCCGCACCCGCTTGGTGATCTCGGTGACGAGCAGGCTGTTGCCCAGGGACTTGCTCATCTTCTCGCCCTCGATGGTCACCCACGCGTTGTGCAGCCAGTACTGCGCGAAGCCCAGTCCGGCCGCGCGGGACTGGGCCTGCTCGTTCTCGTGGTGCGGGAAGCGCAGGTCGACGCCCCCGCCGTGGATGTCGAAGGTGTCGCCGAGGTACTTGCGTGCCATCGCCGAGCACTCCAGGTGCCAGCCCGGTCGTCCCTGCCCGTATGGCGTGGGCCAGCTCGCCGTCTCCGGCTCGCCGGGCTTGTGCCCCTTCCACAGCGCGAAGTCACGGGGGTCGTGCTTGCCGCGGGGGTCCGCGTCCGGGGCGGGCTCCATGTCGGCCAGGTCCTGGTGGGTCAGCTCGCCGTAGGCCGGGTAGCTCTCGACGTCGAAGTAGACGTCGCCGGAGTCGTCGGCCGCGGCGTAGGCGTGGCCCTTCTCGACCAGCGTGCGCATGAGCTCGACCATCTCGGGGATGTGGCCCGTGGCCCGTGGCTCGTAGGTAGCCGGGAGCACCCCGAGCTGGTCGAGCGCCTCGCTCGTGGCCCGCTCGTTGGCGTAGCTCCACGCCCACCAGGGCACGCCGGCGTCCGCCGACTTGGCCAGGATCTTGTCGTCGATGTCGGTGACGTTGCGGACCAGGGTGACGTCGTAGCCGTGCCCGCGCACCAGCCACCGTCGTAGGACGTCGAATGCCACCGCGAACCGGATGTGGCCGATGTGCGGGGCCCCTTGGGTGGTGAGCCCGCAGATGTAGACGCCGACCCGGCCCGGGCGGACGGGCACGAACTCGCGCAACTCACGGGTCGCGGTGTCGAACAGGTGAAGACTCACCCGACAAGGCTAACGGGCCTGCGGTCGAGGTCACGATCCGGCGACGACCTGCGCGGGAATGGGACAGCCTTTGACCAGTTATCACACGATGTGATTGATTGACAGATCTTGAGAGGATTTCTTGCCAAGCTCTTAACTCCGAGACTTTCCGCCCGACCTCTGCGTAGCGAGGAGAGTGCCTGTGCCGCCTGTGATCGAGGCCGAGGACACCTACAAGGTGTTCGGCCGCCGCGCCAAGGACGGGGTCGCCCGGCTCCAGCAGGGTGTGGACCGCGACGAACTCAAGTCCGACGGGCTCACCGCCGCCGTGATCGACGCCTCGTTCACCGTGAACGAGGGGGAGATCTTCGTCGTCATGGGACTGTCCGGCTCCGGCAAGTCCACGCTCATCCGCATGGTCAACGGACTGCTCGAGCCGACCGCGGGCACCGTCCGGATCCACGGCGACGACGTCACCCGGATGTCCCCCAAGCAGCTGCGCCGGACCCGGCGCGAGCACGTCAGCATGGTGTTCCAGCACTTCGCGCTGTTCCCGCACCGCACCGTCGCCAACAACGCGGCGTACGGCCTCGAGACCCAGGGGGTCGGCAAGGCCGAGCGGCGCGAGAAGGCCATCCGGGCCCTCGAGCTCGTGGGCCTGAAGGGCTGGGAGGACAGCCTGCCCGCCCAGCTGTCCGGAGGCATGCAGCAGCGCGTCGGCCTCGCCCGTGCCTTGGCCGCCGACACCGACATCCTGTTGATGGACGAGGCGTTCAGCGCGCTGGACCCGTTGATCCGGCGTGAGATGCAGGACCAGCTGGTGGAGCTGCAGCACTCGCTGCAGAAGACCATCCTGTTCATCACCCACGACCTCAACGAGGCCATGCGCCTCGGCGACCGGATCGCCATGATGCGCGACGGCCGCATCGTCCAGATCGGCACGGCCGAGGAGATCCTCACCGACCCGGCGAACGACTACGTGGCCCAGTTCATCCAGGACGTCGACCGGAGCCGCGTCCTCACCGCCTCCTCGGTGATGGAGCCGCCCGTGGCGCTGCTCGGTTCCGAGGGCGGCCCGCGAGCAGCGCACCGGCTGATGCGCGAGCACCAGCTGACCTCGCTGTTCGTCGTCGACCGGGACAAGAAGGTCCGGGGCGTGCTGCAGGCCGAGGACGTCGTCCGGCACCTGGAGGAGGGGCGCGACAGCATCGCCGACATCCTCGACCGCCACGTCGCCACCGTCGGCGCGAACACGGTCCTGGCCGACATGTTCACCGAGTCGGCCGACAGCGAGCAGCCGCTCGCCGTCGTGGACGAGACCGGCCGCCTCCTGGGCGTCGTGCCGAGGGTCACCCTCCTGGCCGCCCTCGGCCGGGTCGGCGCGCACCAGCACGCTGCGACCGGCGGTGACCAGAACGGCTCGAGCCCGGGGGCCACCGACCCGACCGGAGCGGTGTCGGACGGGACGGAGGTGACCGCGTGATCGCCCCCGCCGTCAGCGTTCCGCGGCTGGACATCGGCGACTGGTTCGAGAGCGCCGTCGAGTGGGTCAAGAACAACCTCGGGCCGATCCTCGACGCCATCAGCTACGTGGGCCACTTCCTCAACGACAACCTCGAAGCTGGTCTGCTCGCCGTCCCCCCGATCATCCTGGCGGTGGTCCTGGCCCTGCTCGCCTGGGCCGCGGGCACCTGGAAGCTCGGCATCGGGTCGCTCATCGGCCTGCTCATCATCCAGACCATGGATCTGTGGGACCACGCGATGATGACGCTCTCCCTGGTCATCGTGTCCACCGTGGTCGCGCTGGTCATCGGGGTACCGATCGGCGTCCTCGCCGCCCGCAACAGCGCCGTCTCGCGTGCCGTGCGACCGGTGCTGGACTTCATGCAGACCCTGCCGGTCTTCGTCTACCTCGTCCCGACGGTGGTCATCTGGGGCATCGGCATCATCCCGGGCATGGCGGCCACGGTGATCTTCGCGATGCCCCCGGGCGTCCGCCTCACCCAGCTGGGCATCCAGCAGGTGGACAAGGAGATGGTCGAGGCCGGGCGCGCGTTCGGGGCCCGGCCGCGCGACATCCTCATGGGCATCCAGATGCCGCTGGCGATGCCGACGATCATGGCCGGCGTCAACCAGGTGATCATGCTGGCCCTGTCCATGGTGGTCGTCGCCGGCATGGTCGGCGCCGAGGGACTTGGCACCGACGTCTACCAGGGCCTGACCACCCTCGACGTGCCACTGGCCTTCGAGGGCGGCCTCGCCGTGGTGATCCTCGCCATGTTCCTGGATCGGATCACCGCCGGCCTGGGCTCCCGCTCCTCGGTGGCCCGCGCCCAACGCAGGGCGACGCGATGAGCGATGCCGCACCACCCGGCCCGCACCGGCCACCCGCAAGCAGACCCAAGCAAGCAACCCCAGGAGGGAATCACATGCGCAGAGCACGAGTGACCAAGACGATGACCGCGGGATCGGCCGCCCTGGTGGCCGCCGCCATGATCGCGGGCTGCGGGTCCAGCAAGACCGCCAGCGGCAGTGGGGACACCGGTAGCACCGAGGGGAGCACGGGGGGCAGCACCCCTGCCAGCACCGGCGGCGGGGGCGGCGCCTCCGGGACCATCACCATCCCGATCGCCTCCGGCTGGGACGAGGACGTGGCGGTCAGCCACCTGTGGGCCCACGTGCTGGAGCAGAAGGGCTACACGGTCGAGCTGCCGAGCCTGGACATCGGTGTCATCTTCAACGGCATCTCCCAGGGCACGGGCAGCAACGCCGACCTGTTCTTCGACACCTGGCTGCCCAACACGCACAAGCCGTACTGGAAGAAGATCCACAACAAGGTCGAGGACCTCGACGTCTGGTACGACCAGGCCACGCTCAACATCGCCGTGCCGAAGTACCTGAAGGACATCAACACCATCGGTGACCTCAAGGGCAAGGCCGACATGTTCGACGGCAAGATCACCGGCATCGACCCCGGCGCGGGCCTCACCCGGGTGACCAAGGAGGAGGCGATCCCGCAGTACGGCCTGGACGACTACACGCTGCAGACGTCCTCCACCGCGGCCATGCTGGCGGCCCTGCAGAAGGCCACCGACGCCAAGGAGCCGATCGTCGTCACGCTGTGGCACCCGCACTGGGCCTACAGCGCCTTCCCGATCAAGGACCTGAAGGACCCGAAGGGCGCCATGGGTGGCGCGGAGAAGATCCACGCCATCGCGCGTGAGGGCTTCAGCAGCGACTACCCGAAGATCGCGAACGCCGTGAAGAGCTTCAAGATGGACGACGCGACCCTGGCGGACCTGGAGAAGGTCGTGCTCCAGGAGAACGAGGACGACCCGGAGGCCGGCGTCGAGGCCTGGGTCAAGGACAACCAGGACTACGTCAACAAGATGATGAGCAGCATCAAGTGACCACCGCCTGACCCGACCGGAGAAGGGCCCCCGCCGAGGTGACTCGGAGGGGGCCCTTCCTTGTGGGTGCTCAGGTGCGCGCGGCAGCCCGGGCGCCCGTGCCCGGCATACCTCTCGCGGGCCGTCAGTGGCCGCGGTCGATCCACTCCTGCAGGTGGGGCACCTCGTCCCCGATGGTGGTCGAGTCGCCGTGACCGGTGTGCACGACCGTCTCCGGGGGCAGGGTCAGCAGCCGGTCCCGGATCGAGTCGATGATCGTCGGGAAGTCGCTGAACGAGCGGCCGGTCGCGCCGGGACCACCCTGGAAGAGGGTGTCCCCGCTGAAGACGACCCCCAGCTCGGGCGCGTGGAAGCAGCAGGCGCCGGGTGAGTGGCCGGGCGTGTGCAGCACGTGCAGCTCGGTCCCGGCCACCGTGATGACGTCACCGTCGGCGAGCTCCCCGTCGGGCGGGAAGGAGTGGACGCGGTCCCACAGCACCCGGTCCTCCGGGTGGAGGTGCGCCGGGGCTCCCGTCGCGTCCTTCACCGCACCTGCCGCGTCGATGTGGTCGTCGTGGGCGTGGGTGCACAGGATGCCCACGAGGCGCCGGTCGCCGACCGCCTGCAGGATCGCGTCCGCGTCATGGGCGGCGTCGATCACCACGCACTCGTCGTCGTCACCGACGATCCAGACGTTGTTGTCGACGTCCCAGGTGCCGCCGTCCAGGCTGAACGTGCCGGAGGTGACGAGGTGGTCGATCCTCCCCCGCGAGCGGGAGGTGCCCCCAGCGCTCATGACAGCTCCACCACCGAGCGCAGCACCTCACCGCGGTGCATCTTGTCGAAGGCCTGCTCGACCTGGTCGATGCCGATCTTCTCGCTGACGAACGCGTCGAGGTCGAAGCGGCCCTGCCGGTAGAGGTCGACGAGCATCGGGAAGTCGCGGCTGGGCAGGCAGTCGCCGTACCAGCTGGACTTCAGCGCGCCGCCGCGGCCGAAGACCTCGAGCAGTGGGAGCGTGATCTGCATGTCCGGCGTCGGGACACCGACGAGGACGACGGTGCCGGCGAGGTCGCGGGCGTAGAACGCCTGCTCGTAGGTCTCGGGCCGGCCGACCGCCTCGACCACCACGTCGGCGCCGAAGCCGCCGGTGATCTCGCGGATCTTCTCGACCGGCTCCTCGTTCCGGGAGTTGACGGTGTGGGTGGCACCGAAGTGCCGGGCCTGCTCCAGCTTGGCGTCGTCGACGTCCACTGCGATGACCGTCGTGGCGCCGGCCACGCTGGCACCGGCGATCGCCGCGTCGCCCACGCCGCCGCAGCCGATGACCGCCACGGAGTCGCCCCGGGTCACGCCGCCGGTGTTGACCGCTGCGCCGAAGCCGGCCATGACGCCGCAGCCGAGCAGCCCGGCGGCGGTCGCCGGCGCGTCCTCGTCCACCTTGGTGCACTGGCCGGCGGCGACGAGCGTCTTCTCCACGAAGGCCCCGATGCCGAGGGCCGGGGTGAGCTCGGTCCCGTCGGTGAGGGTCATCTTCTGGGTGGCGTTGTGGGTGTTGAAGCAGTACCACGGCTCGCCGCGCCGGCAGGCGCGGCACTCGCCGCAGACCGCCCGCCAGTTGAGGATGACGAAGTCACCGGGGGCGACCTCGGTGACCCCCTCGCCGACCGCCTCGACCCGGCCGGCGGCCTCGTGGCCGAGCAGGAAGGGGAACTCGTCGTTGATGCCGCCCTCGCGGTAGTGCAGGTCGGTGTGGCAAACACCGCAGGTCGCCACGCCAACCAGGGCCTCACCGGGCCCGGGCTCGGGCACCAGGATCGTCGTCAGCTCAACCGGCGCGCCCTTGCCGTACGCCACCACACCCTGCACCCGATGGACAG
>DASSKF010000041.1:0-20566 GCA_035690725.1 Segeticoccus sp. | reverse complement strand
CGCGCGCGGTGATCTCGAGGTCGTGGGCGTCGGTGGTGGTCAGCAGGTGGCGGGCGACCGCGTCGGTGTCCCTGGAGTGGATGAGCACGGTGTCGCCGCGCACCTCCACGCCCTCCACCGCCGGTATGCCGCGCAGCACGTCGTCGTCCGCGTCCGGCAGGGTGGCCCGCACCGTGCGACCCGCGGCGAGGCTCTTGATCTCGGCGGCGGTCCCGTCGGCGACGAGCTGGCCCCTGCGGACGAGCACCACCCGGTCGGCGTAGGCGTCGGCCTCTTCGAGGTAGTGGGTCGCGAACAGGACGGTGCGACCCTTCTCGGCGTCGGCGCGGATGGCGGCCCAGAACTCCCGGCGGGCACCGACGTCCATGCCGGTGGTCGGCTCGTCCAGGACGATCAGCTCGGGGTCGGACAGCAGCGCCATCGCGAAGCGCAGCCGCTGCTTCTCACCGCCGGAGCACTTGCCCACCCGGCGCTCGGCGATCTCGGTGATGCCCGCACGCTGGAGGACCTCCTCGACGGGGCGGGTCCCCGCGAAGAGGCTGGCGGTCAGCCGGCACGTCTCGGCGACGGTGTAGTCCGGCAGCAGCCCGCCGGTCTGCATGACCGCGGAGACCAGCCCGTGCCGGATGGCCTCGTGCGGCTCCATCCCGTAGACCGCCACGTCCCCGGAGTCCGGTGTGGACAGGCCCAGGATCATGTCGATGGTCGTGGTCTTCCCGGCGCCGTTCGGGCCGAGGAACGCGACGATCTCCCCCTGCCGGATCGTCAGGTCGATTCCCCGGACGGCGTGAACGGCGCCGAAGCTCTTGTGCAGGTCGCGCAGCTCCACCGCGGCCGGACGGCCGCTCCCTCGGGACGCCACCGCGGCGGTGGCGGCCGGCATGTCAGTCGTTGTCATGCCACTCACTGTGCGGCACGGAGGCGCACCGGCCCCCACACGGACGTCACGGCATACCCATGACATCCGTCAGGGACGGGAGTGAACCCCGGGGCCGGCGCGGACGTGACGTCGATGTGACCGGAGGAGGTCAATCATGAATCACAGCAAATGGATCGGCGTCCTCGCCGCCGGCCCCGTGCTCGCCCTCGCGGCGTGTGGGAGCAGCGGCGGGAGCGCGTCGGCCGGCGGGAACACGTCCTCGTCCACACCTGCGCCCACCACGCACGCCGCCAAGGTCGCGAGCCACGGCTCCGGCCTGCACGTGGCCAACAGCTCGCTGGGGCGGATCGTCGTCGACGGCAGCGGCATGACGCTCTACCTGCTCACCTCCGACAAGCCGAACGACTCCCGCTGCAACGCGGCATGCCTGCACTACTGGCCGCTCGTCCCGGCCTCCCAGGGAGCGCACGCCAGGGGCGTGACGGCCAAGGTGTCGAGCACGAAGGCCACCGACGGCAAGCAGCTGGTGACGGTGGGCGGCTGGCCGCTCTACACCTACGTGCAGGACCACTCACCCGGCGACGTCACCGGCCAGGGCCTGAAGTCCTTCGGCGGCGTCTGGTACGTCATCTCCCCGTCGGGCCAGCCGATCAAGGGCAGTGCGATGTCGTCCTCGGGCAGCACGGGCGGTGGTGGCTACGGCTACTGACGCAAGCGGCGGCGTGGGCGCCGCGAGGCTCAGCAGCCGAGCAGCCGCGCGCCGAGGTAGGACTCGACCTGGTCCAGCGCCACCCGCTCCTGGGTCATCGAGTCCCGCTCCCGCACGGTCACGGCCTGGTCGTCGAGGGTGTCGAAGTCGACCGTCACGCAGAAGGGCGTGCCGATCTCGTCCTGCCGACGGTAGCGGCGGCCGATGGCACCGGCATCGTCGAAGTCGACCATCCAGTGCTGCCGCAGGGTCGCCGCGAGGTCGCGCGCCTTCGGCGTCAGGTCCGCGTTGCGCGACAGCGGCAGCACGGCGACCTTGACCGGCGCGAGGCGCTTGTCGAGGCGCAGCACGACACGCTTGTCGACGCCGCCCTTGGTGTTGGGTGCCTCGTCCTCGGCGTAGGCGTCGACCAGGAAGGTCATCAGCGCCCGGGACAGGCCACCCGCCGGCTCGATGACGTAGGGGAACCACCGCTCCCCCGCCTGCTGGTCGTAGAAGCTCAGGTCGACGCCGGAGGCCTCCGAGTGCACCCGCAGGTCGTAGTCGGTGCGGTTGGCGATGCCCTCGAGCTCACCCCACTCCGAGCCGGTGAACCCGAAGCGGTACTCGATGTCGACGGTCCGGGTCGAGTAGTGGGACAGCTTCTCCTTCGGGTGCTCGTAGTGACGCAGGTTGTCCTTGTTGATGCCGAGGTCGACGTACCACTGCGTCCGGGCGTCGATCCAGTACTGGTGCCACTCGGCGTCGGTGCCGGGCTCGCAGAAGAACTCCATCTCCATCTGCTCGAACTCGCGGGTCCGGAAGATGAAGTTGCCCGGGGTGATCTCGTTGCGGAAGCTCTTGCCGATCTGGGCGATGCCGAACGGCGGCTTCCTGCGTGCGGAGTTCATCACGTTCTGGAAGTCCAGGAAGATGCCCTGCGCCGTCTCCGGGCGCAGGTAGTGCAGCCCCGACTCGTCCTCGACCACGCCGAGGTAGGTCTTGAGCAGCCCGGAGAACTGCCGCGGCTCGGTCCACGCTCCGCGGGTGCCGCAGTTCGGGCAGACGACCTCCGCCAGCGGGACGTCGTCCGGGTCGACCTCCTTGCCCTTGCGGGCCGCCTTCTCCGCGACCGCCTCCTGCAGGTGGTCGGCGCGGAAGCGCTTGTGGCAGGACTGGCACTCGGTGAGCGGGTCCTTGAACGTCGCCACGTGCCCCGAGGCCTCCCAGGTGCGCGTCGGCAGGATGATCGAGGAGTCCAGGCCGACGACGTCGTCGCGCAGCTGAACCATGGAGCGCCACCACTGCGCCTTGATGTTGTCCTTCAGGGCCACGCCCAGGGGGCCGTAGTCCCAGGCCGAACGCGTTCCTCCATAGATCTCGCCGCTCGGGAAGACGAAGCCCCGGCGCTTGCAGAGGCCGACGACGGTGTCGATGGTCGAGGTGGAGGAAGCCATGCGGACAAGGCTATCGGGGGCTCGGGCGTGGTCCTGCGACCGTCTCCCCGCGCTCACGTACCCTCGTGGCGTGTCCGTTTCGCCCAGCTCCACCACCACCGGGCTGCGCGGCGCCGTCGAGCGCGCCAGCCTGCCGCTGCTGACCCGGCTCAGCCGACTCCCGCGGGTCGTCCCGTTCCTGTCGATGCTCGTGCTGCTGCTCGTGGGTGCCTTCTTCGGCGGCCCGGTCGGCTCCGTGCTCGTCGGCCTCGCCGTGCTCTTCCTGGCCTGGCTGCTCTACCTGGCCTGGCCGCAGCTGTCCGCGAGTGAGCGGCTGATGCGCCTCGCGGTCATCGCGCTGGTCGTCGCCGTCGCGGTGGTGCAGCTCTTCCCGAAGTAGGTCCGGCCGGGCCGTGCTCGGCTTGAAATTGACAATCATTCTCACTCAGGCGGAGGATCGGCGGTATGCCGACCGCCCGCACCCGCCGCTCCCCCCGGCTCGGCGTCGCTGCCGCCGTGGTGCTGCTGGCGCTCGTGCTCGGCGGCGGCCTCGCGGGCTGCGGCCGTCCCGCCGCGGCGGACCAGGGCGGCCGGCTGCAGGTGGTGACGGCCTTCTACCCGCTGCAGTTCGCGACCGAGCAGGTCGGCGGCGAGCACGTGGCGGCCTCCAACCTGACCCAGCCGGGCGTGGAGCCGCACGAGCTCGAGCTCACCCCCCAGGACGTGGCCCACGTGGTGGACGCGGACCTCGTGGTCTACGAGCGGGGCTTCCAGCCGGCCGTCGACCGGACCGTCGAGCACGAGGCGGCCGACCACGCCCTCGACGTCGCCCCCTCGGCCGACCTCGACCTGCGCGTCACCCCGGGGATCGGCCAGGACCTGCCGGAGGGTGCCTTCGAGCACGGTCCCGAGGCGGGCGACCGGGACCCGCACTTCTGGCTCGACCCGCTGCGCTACCGCGCGGTCGGCCGGGCGATCGCGACCCGGCTCGCCGAGGTCGACCCGGCCCACGCCGAGGACTACCGCGCCGGGGCCCGCAGGTTCGCCGATCGGCTGGACGGGCTCGACCACGACTTCCGCACCGGGCTGGCCCACTGCGCCAGCAACCGGCTCGTCACGAGCCACAGCGCGTTCGGCTACCTCGCTCACCGCTACGGGTTCACCCAGGTCGGGATCAACGGCCTCAACCCCGAGGCGGAGCCGGTCCCCCGCGCACTCGCCGACGTCGCCGACTACGTGCGCCGGCACGACGTGCGCACCGTCTACGCCGAGACGCTCGCCAGCCCGGCGACCGCACGCGCGGTGGCCGAGGAGACCGGGGCCCACCTGGCCGTCCTCGACCCGCTCGAGGGCCTGACCGAGGATTCGGCCGGGGACGACTACTTCCAGGTGATGCGCGCCAACCTGCGCACCCTGCGACAGGGACAGGGGTGCTCGTGAGCACACAGCCGGACGCCGTGCTCGAGCTGCGGGACGCCGCCTTCGGGTATGCCGAGCGCGCCGTGGTCCGTGACGTCACCCTGCGGGTCGAGCCGGGAGAGGTCGTGGCGCTGCTCGGCCCGAACGGCTCGGGCAAGTCCACCCTCGTCAAGGGACTGCTCGGCCTCAACCAGCACCTCGCGGGCCGGGCAGAGGTCTTCGGGACGCCGTTGGCGCAGTTCCGCGACCGGGCCCGGGTCGGCTACGTGCCCCAGCGGCACACCCTGTCGGCATCGGTGCGGGCCACGGTGGCCGAGATCGTCCGGGTCGGGCGGCTGCCCCACCAGTCGTGGTTCGCCCGGCCGAGCCGCGAGGACCGGGCGGTCGTGCAGCGCGCCCTCGAGGTGGTGGGGCTGCCGGACCGTGCCGACGAGGACGTCTCCACCCTCTCCGGCGGCCAGCAACGCCGGGTGCTGATCGCGCGGGCCCTTGCCGCACAGCCGGACATGCTCGTCATGGACGAGCCGACGGCCGGGGTCGACGCCGCGAACCAGCAGGTGCTCGCCGAGGTGCTGACCCGACTGGCCGCGGATGGCACGACGATGCTCATCGTCACCCACGAGCTCGCCGCCCTCCACGACGTCGTCACCCGCATCGTGATGGTCGGGACCGGGCGCGTCCGCTTCGACGGCACCCCTGAGCAGTTCGCCCGGGAGCAGGCCGTCCTCACCCTCGGCGACGGGGGCCACGGGCACCACCACGACGACGACGCCGTCGACGACCGGCACGCCGGCTCCACGCCGGCCGGGGGCCCGCTCGACCCGGAGCAAGGAGCCACCGGTGCTTGACCTGCTCGCCTACGACTTCATGCAACGAGCGCTCATCGCGGCGCTGCTCGTCGGGATCGCCGCGCCCATGGTCGGCATCTTCCTCGTGCAGCGCCGCCTGTCCCTCGTCGGCGACGGCATGGGCCACGTCGCCCTCGCCGGCGTGGCGATCGGCGTGGTGACCAGCACCTCACCGGTGCTCACGGCGCTCATCGCCGCCGTCGCCCTCGCGGTGCTCGTCGAGCTGATCCGCGCCCGGGGCCGGACCAGCGGCGACGTGGCCCTCGCCGTGATGTTCTACGGCGGCATCGCCGCCGGTGTGGTGATCATCAGCCGGGCGAGCGGGGGCAGCAGTGCCAGCCTCACGGCATACCTCTTCGGTGCCATCACCACGACGAGCACCGGCGACCTGGTGATGTTCGCGGTCCTGGCGGTCGTCGTGGTGCTGGCGACCTGGGCACTGCGGCCGCGGCTGTTCGCGGTGGCCAACGACGAGGAGTACGCGCGCGCCAGCGGGCTGCCGGTGCTCGCGCTCAACATCGCGCTCGCGGTCCTCACCGCCGTGACCGTGGTCGTGGCGATGCGCATCATCGGGCTGCTGCTCATCAGCGCGCTGATGATCGTCCCCAACGCCGCTGCCCAGCTGGTCGCCCGCAGCTTCCGGGCCGCCACGCGGTGGGCCGTGGCGATCGGCCTGCTCGCGAGCGTCGGCGGGGTGGCGGTCTCCTTCTATGCGGCGACCCCCTCGGGCGGCACGATCGTCATCCTCACGATCGTGGTCTTCCTGGGCTGCTCGGCCGGAGCCGGGGTCGCCGCGCGGCTGCGCTCACGCAGCCACCAGGAGGCCGAGCAGCACGACCACGAGCACGGCCCCGGCTGCGGGCACCCGGCGGTCGAGCACGACGACCACGTGGACTACCTGCACGACGGGCACCGGCACGCCCCGCACGGGGCCCACTACGACGAGCACGACCTCGGCCCGGGGCGGCCGAGCGAGCAGAGGGCGAGGAAGTGATGACCGACAAGGGGCGTCGACCGACGCGGCAGCAGGCGGCGGTGACCGCGCTGCTGGAGGACACCGAGGACTTCAGCTCGGCGCAGGAGCTGCACGCCCGGCTGCGGCACTCCGGCGAGACCGTGGGGCTGGCGACCGTCTACCGGACGCTGCAGGCGCTGGCCGCCGAGGGCGACATCGACGTGCTGCGGACCGAGGACGGCGAGGCCGTCTACCGCCGGTGCAGCACCGGGCACCACCACCACCTGGTCTGCCGGGTCTGCGGCCGGACGGTCGAGGTGGAGGGGCCGACGGTCGAGCGGTGGACCGACGCGGTGGCCGCCGCGCACGGGTTCTCCGACGTCGAGCACACCCTGGAGATCACGGGCACCTGCGCCGACTGCGCCCACTCGCGGACCTAGGGACTCTCCCGCGCACCTCGGGACTTTCCGACGCACCTCGGGACTTTCCGACGCACCTCGGGAGATTTCTCCCGAGGTCGGCGGGAAAGTCCCTAGGTTGCGGCGGAGCGGTCGACGGCACCGCCGTAGCGCCGGTCCCGCGAGGCGTAGACCTCGATCCCCCGCCACAGGTCGCGCCGGTCGAAGTCCGGCCACAGCGTGTCGAGGAACACCATCTCCGCGTAGGCCGACTGCCACAGCAGGAAGTTGCTCGTGCGCTGCTCGCCCGAGGAGCGCAGGAACAGGTCGACGTCGGGCATCGTCGGGTCGTGCAGGTGCTTGGCAATGGTGCGCTCGTCGATCGAGGACGGCTTGAGCCGCCCGTCGCGGGCGAGCTCGGCGATCTGCCGGGTGGCCTCGACGATCTCGCCGCGGCCGCCGTAGTTCACGCACATCGTCAGCGTCAGGACGTCGTTGTCCCTGGTCAGCTCCTGGGCGACCTCGAGCTCCTTGATCACCGACCGCCACAGCCGCGGCCGCCGGCCGGCCCAGCGCACCCGCACGCCCCACTCGTGCATCTGGTCGCGCCGGCGCCGGATCACGTCCCGGTTGAAGCCCATGAGGAACCGCACCTCGTCCGGTGACCGCTTCCAGTTCTCGGTCGAGAACGCGTACGCCGAGATGTGCGTGACCCCGATCTCGATCGCGCCGGCGACCACGTCCAGCAGCGAGGCCTCCCCCGCCTCGTGCCCCCTGGTCCGGGGCAGTCCCCGCGCGTTGGCCCAGCGCCCGTTGCCGTCCATGACGATCGCGACGTGGTTCGGCACGAGCTCCGGCGGGACCTGCGGGGGCCGGGCACCGCTGGGGTGCGGGAAGGGGGGCGTGGGCGTCATACCTCTCCTGCGGTCGGGGCGGGGGCCGGGGCGGGTCAGGCCGGGGCGGGGGTCAGGTGCGGTCGACCAGGCGCAACGATCGCACGCCGCGCTCGAGGTGCCACTGCAGGAACGCCGACACCAGCCCGCTCCCCTCGCGACGCTGGGCCGGTCCACTCGCGTCGGCGAGCTGCCAGTCGCCGCTGAGCAGCGCCGCGAGCAGCTCCATCGTGAGGCGGTGCGGCGCCGCCGACCCCGGTGTGCGGCAGGACGGGCAGACCGCGCCCCCGGAGCCGACGTGGAACGCCAGGTGCGGGCCCGGGGCGCCGCAGCGGGCGCAGTCGACGAAGCTCGGTGCCCACCCGGCGATCGCCAGCGACCGCAGCAGGTAGGCGTCCATCACCAGCCGCGCGTCGTGCTCCTCCGCGGCCAGCGAGGACAGCGCCCCCGCGAGCAGCCGGAACTGCTGCGCCGCGGGCTCGCCCTCCTCGGTGAGCCGGTCGGCGGTCTCGAGCATCACCGTGGCCGAGGTGTAGGTGACGTAGTCCCGCGCGATCGGGTCGCCGTACGGCGCGAGCGTCTCGGCCTGGGTGATCGTGTCCAGCGAACGGCCTTCGTAGCACTGCACGTCCACGACCATGAACGGCTCGAGCCGGGCGCCGAAGCGCGACCTGGTGCGACGCACCCCCTTCGCGACCGCGCGCACCTTGCCGCGCGAGCGCGTCAGCAGGGTGACGATCCGGTCGGCCTCACCCAGCTTCTGGGTGCGCAGCACGATGCCGGCGTCGCGGTAGAGGGGCACCTCCCCATTGTCCTCCCTGGCCCCTCCCGCGTCGGTATGCCGTCCCGCGAGTCCCGCTCGCACCGCGCCGCATGACCTCGGCACGAGTCGCGTGCACGCAGGACGCTTGCGACAAGTGTTCGAACTGTGGCTAGGATGAGGCCATGAGCACCGCGCTCCAGGGATCCCTGCTCGACCAGGTCGACGAGCTCGGGCTGCGCCGGCTGGCCGGCTCCGTGCACCGCACCGTCCTGACCCGCGGCGCGTGGGTCGACGTGCGCCCGGGCTGGGTGACCGGGTCCGACGAGCTGTTCGGCCGGCTGCACGACGACGTGCCGTGGACGGCTGAGCGGCGCCGGATGTACGAGCGGACGGTGGACGTCCCCCGCCTGCTCTCGTTCTACGGCGAGGACGACCCGCTCCCGCACCCGCTGCTGACCGCGGCGCGAGGGGCCCTCAGCGACCACTACGCGGACGAGCTCGGCGAGCCGTTCCGCACGGCCGGGCTGTGCCTCTACAGGGACGGCCGGGACAGCGTCGCCTGGCACGGCGACACGATCGGCCGCAGCCGCACCGAGGACACCATGGTGGCGATCGTCTCGGTCGGCACGCCTCGGCCGCTCCTGCTGCGGCCCCGCGGCGGCGGCCACAGCCTCCGCCACGTCCTCGGCCACGGCGACCTCATCGTCATGGGCGGCTCCTGCCAGCGCACCTGGGAGCACTGCATCCCGAAGTCGGGCACGCCGACCGGGCCGCGCATCAGCATCCAGTTCCGCCCCCGCGGCGTCCGGTGACGACGCCCGGGAACGACCTCCGCGGTCAAGCCCCGGTTGCGGCAGTGACCGGACCTGCCAACAAGTCGGGTGAGGACGCCCCGCGGTCGCCGATAGGTTGTCCGGATGAGCGACGACCTCGACTACCTCGACCACCTCAGCCGCGATTCCGCCCGGTTCCGGGAGGTCCTGCGCGACGCCGACCCGGGCAGCGCGGTCCCGAGCTGCCCGGGCTGGACGGCCGACGACCTGCTGTGGCACCTGGCGGAGGTGCAGTGGTTCTGGTCCCGGGTCGTCGGCGGCCCCATCACGGACGGCTCCGAGGTGTCCTCGCTCGAGCACCCGGAGCGGCCGGCCGACCGGGTCGCACTGCTCGCGTTCTTCGACCGGTCCAGCGGCGAGCTGCAGCAGGCCCTCGGTGCCACGTCACCGGAGACGCCGGCGTGGACCTGGAGCAGCGAGCAGACGGCCGGGTTCACCCGACGGCGGCAGGCGCACGAGGCGCTCATCCACCGGCTGGACGCCGAGCTGACCACCGGACGGCGCACCGACCTCGACCCCGCCCTCGCCGCGGACGGCGTCCTCGAGGCCCTGGCGGTCATGTTCGGCGGCCACCCGCCGTGGGGCACGTTCACGCCCGAGGAGGGGCGGCTCGTCCGGTTCCGGGCGACCGACACCGGTGACGAGTGGTGGGTCACGCTCGGTCGCTTCGTCGGCCGCGACCCGGACGCCGACGGTGACGGCGCCGAGGTCGACGAGGACGACATCGGGATCGTGGCGCCCGCCGCCGGCGCCGAGGCCCCGGCCACGATCAGCGGCACCGCCGCGGACCTGGACGCCTGGCTGTGGCACCGCCCGCCGTCGGGCGAGGTCTCGACCGACGGTGACTCCGCCACGCTGGAGCGGGTCGGCGCGATCCTGTCCCAGCCGATCAACTGACGCGCTGACCACCCGGTGGGTGGCGTGTCGGCCCGCAACCGGGCCGCGACATGCCACCCACCGGGTCGTCGGTCGCGCTCAGGCGGCCGTCGTCGTGTCCCGCTCCGCCCGGTTCACCGCGGACAGGATCGCCGTGAGCGAGGCCTTGACGATGCTGGAGTGCAGGCCGACGCCCCAGAGCACCCGGTCGCCGACGGCGCACTCGACGTAGGCCGCGGCGTTCGCGTACTCACCGGAGGACATCGCGTGCTCGGCGTAGTCGAGGACCCGCACGTCGACGCCCAGCGGCGCGAGCGCGTTGATGAACGCCTGGATCGGGCCGTTCCCGGTGCCCTCGACGGTGATCTCCTCACCGTGGTCGAGCATCGTCGCGACGATGTGGTCGGACCCGTCCTCGGCACTGTCGATGGTGCTCGTGACCGGGGAGAAGCGGCCCCAGGCGCGATCGCCGGTGCCCGTCCGGGGCAGGTACTCGTCCTGGAACGCCGCCCACAGCGCGGCCGGCGCGACCTCGCCGCCGGAGGTGTCGGTGTGCTGCTGCACCACACCGCTGAACTCGATCTGCAGCCGGCGCGGCAGGTCCAGCTGGTGCTCGGACTTCAGGATGTAGGACACGCCGCCCTTGCCGGACTGGCTGTTGACGCGCACGACCGCCTCGTAGCTGCGGCCCACGTCGTGCGGGTCGATCGGCAGGTACGGCACCGCCCACGGGATCTTCTCGACGCCCTTGCCGGCCGCCGCCGCGTCGACCTCCATGTGGTCGAAGCCCTTCTTGATCGCGTCCTGGTGCGAGCCGGAGAACGCGGTGTAGACGAGGTCGCCGCCGTAGGGGTGGCGCTCCCCCACCGGCAGCTGGTTGCAGTGCTCGACGGTGCGGCGGATCGCGTCGATGTCGGAGAAGTCGATCTGCGGGTCGATGCCCTGGCTGAACAGGTTCATGCCCAGCGTGACGAGGCAGACGTTGCCGGTGCGCTCCCCGTTGCCGAACAGGCAGCCCTCGATCCGGTCGGCACCGGCCATGTAGCCGAGCTCGGCGGCCGCGACCGCGGTGCCCCGGTCGTTGTGCGGGTGCAGTGACAGCACGACGCTCTCGCGCCGGTTCAGGTGCCGCGACATCCACTCGATCGAGTCGGCATACACGTTCGGCGTCGCCATCTCGACGGTCGCCGGCAGGTTCACGATGAGCTTGCGGTCCGGCGTCGGGTCGAAGACCTCCATGACCTCGTTGCAGATCCGCGCGGCGAACTCGAGCTCGGTGCCGGTGTAGGACTCCGGCGAGTACTCGTAGGTGATCGCCGTCTCGGGGATGGTCTCCTCGAGCTTGCGGCACAGCCGCGCCCCCTGCAGCGCGATGTCGACGATGCCGTCCTGGTCCATGCCGAACACGACGCGCCGCTGCAGCACCGAGGTGGAGTTGTAGAGGTGGACGATCGCCTGCTTCGCGCCGCGGATCGCGTCGTAGGTGCGCTCGATCAGGTGGTCGCGCGCCTGGGTGAGCACCTGGATGGTGACGTCGTCGGGGATCCGGTCCTGCTCGATGAGGTGGCGCACGAAGTCGTAGTCGGTCTGGCTCGCCGAGGGGAAGCCGACCTCGATCTCCTTGTAGCCCATGCCGACGAGCAGCTCGAACATGCGCAGCTTGCGCTCGGCGTTCATCGGGTCGATGAGGGCCTGGTTGCCGTCCCGCAGGTCGACCGCGCACCAGCGGGGGGCGTGCTCGACCCGGTTGCCCGGCCACGTGCGGTCGGGGAGGTCGACGACGATCTGCTCGTGGAAGGGGCGGTACTTGCCGAACGGCATACCGCTGGGCTGCTGAGGATGGAACATGGTCTCTGCCTTCTCGCTCACGTATCGGGTCCGGCCCGAGGCACGACCAGCTCCGCGGCGAGGGCAGGCCGGCTAGTGGGCCCCGCCGCGGCGGAGAAGGAGGAGCAGCGCTCCCGATGCGATACGCACGGACGACAGGGTATGCCGTGCGCTTCCGTCCCGTCCAGCGGCCGGGTCCGGGTGCCCGCATCCCGGACGGTGCTCGCCTCGGGCCGCTTTGCTCGGTTCGGGCCGCTCTCGCTGACGCGAGAAGCGGCCCGAACCGAGCAAAGCCCGGCGGGGCGAGCACGCGGCGTCAGACCGCCTCGGCGCGCTCCTCGTGCAGCTCGCGGCCGCGGGTCTCCGGCAGGGTCAGGACGACCAGGGCGGAGACGAGCAGCAGCACGATGACGTAGCCGGTGAACGCCGAGCGACCGGCCGTCCCACCGAGCCAGGTCTGCAGGTAGGGGGCCGTCCCGCCGAAGGCGGCCACGCAGATGGAGTACGGGACGCCGACACCCACGGCGCGGATGCGGGTGGGGAACAGCTCCGCGTAGACGGCCGGCACGATCGCCGCAGCGGCCGCGATGAAGACCATCGCGAGGCACATGGCGAGCCCGAGCTGCCAGGCGTGGTCGCGCAGCAGGAACTGCAGCGGGAACAGGACGGCGGCGGCACCGAGGGAGCTGGCCAGCAGCACCGGTTTGCGGCCGATCCGGTCCGACAGCATTCCCCACAGCGGAAGGATCGCGATGAAGAACAGGTTGGCGACGACGCCGGCCCACAGGGCGTCGGTCTCGTCGATGCCGAGCGAGCTGATGGCGTAGGCCGGGGCGGAGATCGCCCACGCGTAGTAGGCGACGGTGAGGCCGACCGTCATGCCGATGACCTGCAGCGCCTGCTTGCGGTGCCGGACGATCTGCGGCCAGACGCGCGGCTTTGCCCGCTTGCGCGTGTCGACGTCGTGGTTGAACACCTCGGTCTCGGTCATCCGGCTGCGCATGTAGAGCGCGTAGAAGCCGAGGGCACCTCCGAACAGGAACGGGATCCGCCACCCGAAGGACGTCATCTGCTGGTGGCTGAGGACGCTCGTCAGCACCACGCCGAGGATGACGCCCACGACGTTGCCGGTCGTGCCGGACACGTAGATCAGGCTGGACCACAGGCCGCGGTTGTGCCGCGAGGCCTTCTCCGAGATGTAGGTCTGGGCCGAGGGCAGCTCGCCTCCGTGGGCCAGTCCCTGCAGCAGGCGGGCGAGCACGAGGATGACCGAGGCCCCGACGCCGATCGAGGCGTAGCTCGGGGAGATGCCGATGACGATGCTACCGATGGCGGCGGCCCCGACCGTCGCGGCCATGGCGAACTTGCGGCCGGTGTGGTCGGCCAGCCAGCCGAAGAGGAAGCCGCCGAAGGGCCGGGCGACGAACCCGACGGCGAACACCGCGAGGGTCAGCAGCACCGCCGAGGCGGGATCGGCGTTGTTGAAGAACTGGGTGGCGAAGAAGGGCGTGAAGATCGCGTAGACGCCCCAGTCGTACCACTCGAGGGCGTTGCCGATCCCGGTGCCGAAGATGGTCTTGGCGTGGCTCTGGGGCACGTCGTCGCGTTTCCGGGCGTCGCGGGTGAGGGTCAGGTCTGACATGGTCAGTTCCACCGATCTGCTTGCGGGAGAAGAGGGCTCGTCAGGGAGTGGGAGGGGGGCTGCCGGCCGAGAGCGCCGAGAGCCGCCGTACGGCCAGCTCGGCGTGGAGCGCGGCCCCGTCGGGAAGCACCGCGTCGTCGAAGGACGCCAGCGGCGAGTGGTTCATCGGCGCGGTGGCCGGGTCGCGGCCCTCACTGGTCGCACCGAGGAAGATGAAGCTGCCGGGCACCTCGTCGAGGACCCGGGAGAAGTCCTCCGAGCCGCCCAGCGGCACCGCCATGTCGACGTGCCGCGCGGGACCGAACACCTCGGTGATGGTGTCGGCGGCGAACGCGGTCTCGTCGGCGTCGTTCACGGTCACCGGGTACTGGTAGCGGTACTCGACGCTCGCGTCGAGCCCGTGCGCGGCGGCCACCTGGCGGACGAGGCGGGGTGCCGCCTCGGCCATCCGCGCCTGCGCCTCGGTGGAGAAGGTGCGGATGGTCGCCTCCAGGTGCGCGTCGTCGGGGATGACGTTCGCCTTGGTGCCCGCGTGCAGCTGCCCGACGGTGAGGACCACCGGGTCGAACACGTTGAACCGGCGGGTCACCAGCGCCTGCAACGCCGTGACGACCTCCGCAACGGCGGGCACCGGGTCCTGGGCGCGGTGAGGCATGGACCCGTGGCCACCGGCCCCGTGGATCGTGACGTGCAGCTCGTCGGAGGCGGACATCATGGTCCCCGGCCGGGTCAGGTAGCTGCCCTGCTCGGCAGAGGCGGAGAAGACGTGCATGCCGAAGGCCGCGTCGACCCGGGGGCCGGCGGCGTCGAGCACGCCCTCCTTGAGCATCACCCCGGCGCCGTCCCAGCCCTCCTCACCGGGCTGGAACATGAAGACCACGTCGCCGTCGAGGCGGTCGCGGTGCGCCGACAGCAGATGGGCGGCACCGACGAGCATGGAGGTGTGCAGGTCGTGCCCGCACGCGTGCATGGCGCCCTCGACGTCCGAGCGGTACGGCAGGTCCACCCGCTCGGTCACCGGCAGGGCGTCCATGTCGCCCCGGAGCAGCACCGCCGGCGCCGCGCCGCCACCACCGGGTCCGGAGCCGCGCAGGACGGCCGTGACCGACGTCGTCCCGGTGCCGGTGGAGACCTCGAGCGGGAGGCCGCGCAGTGCCTCCAGCACCTTCTCCTGCGTCCGCGGCAGGTCGAGGCCGATCTCCGGCTCCCGGTGCAACGCGTGGCGCAGCCGCACCAGGTCCTCCTGCATCCGTGCGGCGTCGTCGCGTAGGTCCATCGCTGTGCTCCTGGTCGGCTGCCGTGCTGGTGTTCTGCCGAAGTCTTCAGGAACGGGCGCAGCTACTGGCGAGAACACACGATCCGTGAGTGAATGACACGGTGGAAGACCGATCCGTGCATCGCGCTCCGTTGGGTGAGCAGGACCTCGCCATCATCCATGCACTGCAGATCGCCCCGCGGATGAGCTGGGCGGAGGCGGCCCGCGTCCTGGGAGGCACACCGCAGGCCCTGGCCACTCGGTGGAGACGGCTGCGCGACGAGGGGCTGGCCTGGGTGACGGTGCACCCCGCCGGCACCGGTGGTGAGGTGATCGCCATGGTCGAGATCGATTGCCTCCCGGGCTGGCGGGTCCGGGTGGCGCGGGCGCTGTGCGCCGACCCGCGCGTGGCGTCCGTGGAGGAGGCCGCCCGCGGGTGCGACCTCCTGCTCACGGTCATCGCCGAGGACCTCACCGCGCTCTCCGGCTTCGTCCTCGACGACCTCCGCGCCGTGGAGGGGGTGGCCAACCAGCGCTCCTTCCTCGCCACGTCGGTCCACCGGCAGGGCAGCAGCTGGCGGCTGCGGGCACTCGACGGCCCCCAGCAGGCAGCCCTCGAAGCTGTCGCCCTGCGGTCCGCGCGCGAGGCACGACGCGCCGGCACCGCCGCGCCGGTCCCGTCCCGGCTCCGCCCGATCGTGCAGGAGCTGGCCCGGGACGGCCGGGCCACGGCGGCCGAGCTGGCACGCGCGACCGGCCGCAACCCGGCGACCGTGCGACGTCAGCTGGCGACCGTGCTGGCATCGGGCCGCCTCGCCTTCCGCTGCGAGGTGGCCCACGAGCACACCCGCTGGCCCATCCTGTGCAACTGGCAGGCGCGGGTGCCGACCGCCGAACATGACCGGACGGCCAAGGCGCTGGCGACCCTGCCCGAGCTGCGGCTGTGCCTGTCCACCACCGGCGAGGCGAACCTCTACTTCACCGTGTGGGCCGAGTCCCTGCCGGACCTCCTGCGGATCGAGCGGCTGCTCGCCGAGCGCCTGCCCTGGCTCGAGCTCACCAACAGCACGGTCACGCTCCGGCTCCTGAAGCGGATGGGCTGGCTGCTCCACGCGGACGGCCGGTGCACCGGCGAGGTGGTTCCGCCCGCGGTGCTGTACTCCTGATCCCGGCCGGCCGCGGTTGCCGATGTCAGGGGGCGGCGAGAGCGTGAGGTCATGACGTCGCTGAGCGCACCCGGCCGCTGCCTGATCATCCCGCCCTACCTGCTCGAGGCACTCACCCGGCACGAGGACCTCGACGTCGCCGACTGCGCCCGGCGCACGCTGGAGCTGGAGCTCGCAGTCCGGCAACGCCGCCAGGTGCGCACGGCGCGCAGCCGCCCCGGTGAGGAGGGACGGCGCCAGCCCGGCGCGACCGGCTTCATCCCACCGCAGGTCCAGGAGCGGGCCGAGGAGCACCGGCGGGAGGAGCCGACGGGAACCGAGACCGGTCCGGAGGCGCAGGCGGAGCCCCAGGAGCCGTCCACCGAGGTGGTGGGGCCGAGCCGCCAGGTCTACGACGCCGAGCACGGGACGGACCTTCCCGGACTGCTCGTCCGACGCGAGGGCGAGCAGTCCTCCAACGACGAGCCGGTCAATCAGGCCTACGACGGCCTCGGCCAGACCTGGGAGTTCTACTGGGAGGCGTACGACCGCAACTCCGTCGACGGCAGGGGGCTGACGCTCGTCGCGAGCGTCCACTACAGCGAGAAGTTCGACAACGCCTTCTGGGACGGCGAGCAGATGGTCTTCGGTGACGGGGACGGCGTCTACTTCAACGAGTTCACCGGCTGCCTCGACGTCATCGGGCACGAGCTCACCCACGGGGTCACGCAGTACACCGCCGGGCTGACCTACGTCGGGCAGAGCGGTGCGCTGAACGAGTCCGTCTCGGACGCCTTCGGCTCGTGCGTGAAGCAGATGGCGCTCGGCCAGGCCGCCGAGCAGGCCGACTGGCTCATCGGGGAGGGGCTGTTCACCAAGAAGGTGCATGGTGTCGCGCTGCGCTCGATGAAGGCGCCGGGCACGGCATACGACGACCCGCACCTGGGCAAGGACCCGCAGCCGGGGACGATGAGCGGCTACGTGGACCTCCCCCACGACGAGCAGCACGACAACGGTGGGGTGCACACCAACTCGGGCATCCCGAACCACGCGTTCTACCTGGCGTCCACCGCCATCGGCGGCGACACGTGGGAGGGCGCAGGGCAGGTCTGGTACGACGTGCTCACCGGCGATCAGGTCCCGAAGGACGTCGACTTCGCCGGCTTCGCCCGGGCCACGGTCGACGCGGCGGGCAAGCGGTTCGGGGCCGACAGCGGCGAGGCGCGGGCCGTGCAGGACGCGTGGGTGCAGGTGGAGGTGCTGCGGGGCTGACCGGCGGCCCGGTCGGCTCAGCGGCTCAGAAGCCCAAGCGCTGCAGCTGTTTCGGGTCGCGCTGCCAGTCCTTGGCCACCTTGACGTGCAGGTCGAGGTAGACCCGCTGGCCGAGCAGCTGCTCGATCTCGCGCCGGGCGGTGCTGCCGACCTCCCGCAGCCGGGAACCGCCTCGCCCGATCACGATCGCCTTCTGGCTGGGCCGTTCCACGAACACGTTGACGCGCACGTCGAGCAGCGGGTCGTCGTCCGGGCGGTCGGCGCGCGGCACCATCTCCTCGACCACCACCGCCAGGCTGTGCGGCAGCTCGTCCCGCACGCCCTCCAGCGCGGCCTCGCGCACCAGCTCGGCGATGCGCACCAGCTCCGGCTCGTCGGTGAGGACGCCGTCCGGGTACAGCATCGGTGACGCGGGCAGGTGCGAGGCGAGCACCTGCAGCACCTCCTCGACCTGGTCGCCGCGCGTCGCCGAGCACGGGATGATCTCGTCCCACTCCCCCAGCCGGTCCACGGCGATGAGCTGCTCGACGAGCCGCTCCTTGTCGACGAGGTCGGTCTTGGTGACGATCGCGACGACCGGTCGCCGCCCCGCGCGCCGCAGGTCGGCCAGCTCCCTGGCGATGAACGTGTCGCCGGGTCCCACCCGCTGGTCGGCCGGCACGCAGAAGCCGATCACGTCGACCTCCAGCAGGGTCTCGCGGACCAGGTCGTTGAGCCGCTCGCCGAGCAGGGTCCGCGGCCGGTGCAGGCCGGGGGTGTCGACGAGGACCAGCTGGTGCTGCTCGGTGGTCGCTATCCCGCGGATGGTGTGCCGGGTCGTCTGCGGCTTGCTCGACGTGATCGCGACCTTCTGCCCCACCAGGGCGTTGGTGAGGGTCGACTTGCCGGCGTTCGGCCGTCCGACCAGGCAGGCGAATCCGGCACGGTACGGCGACCCGTCCGCGCCCGTCTCCACCCGGGGCACCTCGTTCACGACGCCTCCTCGTCGGTCGCGCCCAGCACCCCGCGAGTATGCCGGTCACTCCCCCGCCGGCCCGCACTCGCCCCGGCGTGCCCGCCCGCCGTGCCGTCGTCGTGCGGATCGCCCTCGGGCCGCTCGCGGTCGGGGCGGCCGGCGACCCGGTGCACGACGACGGTGGCGATCCGGTGCCGGCGTCCCGCCATCCGGTCGGCGGTGAGGGACAGGCCCTCGATCTCGGTGTGCGAGCCGACGATCGGGACCAGACCGATCGCCTTGCCGAGCAGGCCACCGACCGTGTCGACCTCGTCGTCGTCGATGGTCACGTCGAACAGGTCCGCCACGTCGTCGACCGACATGGTGGCGGGGACGCGCACCGACCCGTCGTCGAGCTGCTCCACGCCCGGAGCCTCCCGGTCGTACTCGTCGGCGATCTCCCCGACGATCTCCTCGATGATGTCCTCCATCGAGGCCAGGCCGGCGGTGCCGCCGTACTCGTCGATGACGACGACGAAGTGGTTCTGCTCGCGCTGCATCTCCCGCAGCAGGTCGTCGATCGGCTTGCTCTCCGGCACGAACTTCGCCGGCCGCATCAGCCGGGTCACCGGCAGCGCGCTGGCGTCGGTGTCGGCGTTGACGCGACGGGCGACGTCCTTGAAGTAGAGGATGCCGAGCACGTCGTCGGGTCCCTCGCCCACGACCGGGATCCGGGAGAAGCCGGAGCGCAGGAACAGCGAGGTGGCCTGCTTGAGGCTGCGGTCGCCGTCGAGCGTGACCATGTCGGTGCGCGGCACCATCACCTCGCGCACCAGGGTGTCGCCGAGCTCGAAGACGGAGTGGATCATCTCGCGCTCTCCGGCCTCGATGAGGGCGCTCTCCCCCGCGAGGTCGACGAGGTCGCGCAGCTCGGCCTCGGACTGGAAGGGGCCGTGCCGGTAGCCGCCACCGGGGGTCACCGCGTTGCCGACGAGGATGAGGACGCGGGCCACCGGCCCGAGGACCCGCCGGAGGGCCACCGCGACCGGCGCCGCCCACAGCGCCACCGTGTCGGCGTGCTGCTGGCCGAGGGTGCGCGGGGAGACGCCGACGACGACGAACGAGACGACGGCCATGGCGCCGATGCTGATGAGCAGCGTCCACCAGAACCCGTCGACGGCGTTGACCACGGCGAGGGTGAGGAACACGGCGACGGCGGCCTCGGCCACCGCGCGGACGAACGCCGTGACGGACAGGTAGGCCGCGCTGTCGCCGGCGACGACGAGCAGCGCCGGGGCGCCCCGGCGCTCGTCCTCGACGAGGTCCTGGGCGTGGTGCCGGGAGACGCGGGAGAGGGCGGACTCGGCGGCGGAGAGCAGGAAGGCGACCACGACGCCGACGAGCGCCGCGAGGACCAGTCTGGTGACCACGGCTCCCCCTACGCGGTGTCGGGCGCGCCGCGCTCTGCGGGCTCGGACGACCCGCGACCGGCGAGGAAGGTGAGCAGCAACGTGCGCTGCAGCTCGAACATCTCCTTCTCCTCCTCCGGCTCGGCGTGGTCGTAGCCGAGCAGGTGCAGGATGCCGTGGGTCGTGAGCAGGAGCAGCTCCTCCGCGGTGGCGTGACCGGCCTCGGCCGCCTGCTTGGCAGCGACGGTCGGGCACAGCACGATGTCGCCGAGCACGCCCTCCTGCGGTTCCTGCCCCTCGCGCCCGGGCCGCAGCTCGTCCATCGGGAAGCTCATCACGTCGGTCGGCCCCGGCAGGTCCATCCACTGCCGGTGCAGCACCTCCATCGCCGGCTCGTCGACGAGGGTGAGGCACAGGTCGGCCTGGGGATGGACCCGCATCTGCTGCATCACGTGGCGGGCGCAGGAGACGAGCTCGAGCTCGTCCAGGCCGGCGTCGGTCTCGTTGAGGACTTCGATGCTCACCGACGCCCCCCGGCGCGACGCGCGCCGCGGGCCACCTCGCCCTCTGCTCCCCGGTGCTCGGCGTCCCAGCGCCCGTAGGCGTCGACGATCGCACTCACCAGGCGGTGGCGCACGACGTCCTGGGAGGTGAGGTAGGCGAAGTGCACGTCCTCCACGTCGCCGAGGATGTCCCGCACGACCCGCAATCCGGAGTGGGTGCCCGTCGGCAGGTCGACCTGGGTGATGTCGCCGGTCACCACCATCTTGGAGCCGAACCCCAGCCGTGTCAGGAACATCTTCATCTGCTCGGCCGAGGTGTTCTGCGCCTCGTCGAGGATGATGAATGCGTCATTGAGGGTGCGGCCACGCATGTACGCCAGCGGGGCCACCTCGACCGTCCCGGAGGCCATCAGCCGGGGGATGGAGTCGGGGTCGACCATGTCGTGCAGCGCGTCGTAGAGCGGCCGCAGGTAGGGGTCGATCTTGTCGTTGAGGGTTCCCGGGAGGAAGCCGAGCCGCTCCCCGGCCTCGACCGCCGGGCGGGTGAGGATGATCCGGTTGACCTCCTTCGCCTGCAGCGCGGCGACCGC
>DASSKF010000040.1:0-2919 GCA_035690725.1 Segeticoccus sp. | reverse complement strand
CGAGGAGGCCGCCAAGATCCTCGACCTCGAGCCCTACCTCGACCGCAAGCCCAAGGCCCTCTCCGGTGGCCAGCGCCAGCGCGTCGCCATGGGCCGCGCGATCGTGCGCCAGCCGCAGGTGTTCCTCATGGACGAGCCGCTGTCGAACCTCGACGCCAAGCTGCGGGTGCAGACCCGCACCCAGATCGCCTCGTTGCAGCGGCGGCTCGGCGTCACGACCGTCTACGTCACCCACGACCAGGTGGAGGCGATGACGATGGGCGACCGGGTCGCGGTGCTCAAGGACGGCGTGCTGCAGCAGTGCGACACCCCGCGCCGGATGTACGACCACCCGAACAACGTCTTCGTCGCCGGCTTCATCGGCTCCCCGGCGATGAACCTGCTCGACGTGCCGGTGACCGACGGCGGCGTCGCGTTCGGCGACGCGCGCACCCCGATCGCCCGGGAGTACCTCGACCGGGCCGGCCGGCGCGCCGTCATCGGGGTGCGGCCGGAGGACCTGTCGGTCAGCAACGACGGCACCGGCTTGCCGGTCACCGTCGACGTGGTGGAGGAGCTCGGCGCCGATGCCTTCATCTACGGCATGACCACCACCGAGGAGGGCGACAAGACGATCATCGCCCGCGTCGACGCGCGCAACCCCCCGGAGAAGGGCGCACACATCTCGCTGAAGCCCACCTCCGACCACGTGCACCTGTTCAGCGCGGAGACCGGCGAGCGGCTCGGCTGACCACCGGGGCGTGCCACGATGGGTGTCGTGGCACTCGAGATCACCGCTGCCCGTCCCGACCCGGCTCTGTTCGACCTGCCGTGGTCGCTGCCGCTCGAGGAGTGGCCGGACGACCGGCTGGCGGCGCTGCCCAGGGGCATCTCCCGGCACGTGGTGCGGTTCGTCCGGCTCTCCGGACGGGTGATCGCGGTGAAGGAGATCACGACACCGCTGGCCCGCCAGGAGTACGGCCTGCTGCGGATGCTCCGGCGGCTGGACCTGCCCACCGTCGAGCCGCTCGGCGTGGTCAGCGGACGGGTCGACGGCTCGGGCACCGACCTGGACGGGTGCCTGCTCACCCGGCACCTCGAGTTCTCCCTGCCCTACCGTGCGCTGTTCAGCCAGGCCCTGCGACCCGAGACGGCGAAGCGCCTCATCGACGCGCTCGCGGTGCTGCTCGTGCGGCTGCACCTCGCCGGGTTCTTCTGGGGGGACGTCTCGCTGTCGAACACCCTGTTCCGCCGGGACGCGGGCCGGTTCGCGGCCTACCTCGTCGACGCCGAGACCGGTGAGCTGCACGGCTCCCTGTCGTCCGGGCAGCGCGAGCACGACCTCGAGATCGCCCGTGTCAACATCGCCGGTGAGCTGATGGACCTCGCGGCCGGCGGGAAGCTCGAGGACGTGGCCGACCCGGTGGAGGTCTCCGACGTCATCGTCGACCGCTACCGGACCCTGTGGCAGGAGCTCACCGGGACCGAGCGGTTCGAGCAGGGCGACCGGTGGCGGGTCGACGAGCGGATCCGGCGGCTCAACAACCTCGGCTTCGACGTCGACGAGCTGGAGATGACCACCGACGTCGACGGCACACACATCCAGATCCAGCCCAAGGTCGTCGACGCCGGTCACCACTCCCGCCGGCTGCTGCGGCTGGCCGGGCTGGACGTCGAGGAGAACCAGGCCCGGCGGCTGCTCAACGACCTCGACGCCTACCGCGCCTCGCAGGACCGGCAGAACGACTCCGAGGAGCTGGTCGCCCACGACTGGCTCACCAGGATCTACGAGCCGGTCGTGCGCACCGTCCCGCAGGACCTCACCGGCAAGCTGGAGCCGGCCGAGGTCTTCCACGAGGTGCTCGAGCACCGGTGGTACCTGTCCGAGCGGGCCGGCCACGACGTGCCGATCGAGGAGGCGATCGCCGACTACGTCAAGACGGTGCTGCCGGCGAAGCCGGACGAGGCCGCGGTGCTCGGCGTCGACACGCAGGAGCTGCCGGTGCGGGCCGAGCCGAGCCGCTGACCCGGGACCACCCTGCCCCGCTCACTCGCGTTTCTTTGGGACGTTTCAGCTGCTACCGCAGCTGAAACGTCCCAAAGAAACGCTCGCGAGGATCAGCTGCCGGGGGCGGAGCGCCGGCGGGCGATCTCGTAGAGGGCCACGCCGGTGGCGACGCCGGCGTTGAGCGACTCGACGGTCGAGCTCATCGGGATCGACAGAATCTGGTCGCAGGTCTCGGCCACGAGCCGGGACAGCCCCTTGCCCTCGGCTCCGACCACCACGACCAGCGGCTCGGCGGCGAGCTCGAGGCCGGGCAGGTCGACGTCGCCGTCCATGTCGAGGCCGAGCACGAAGTAGCCGGCCTTGCGGAAGTCGGTCAGGGTCCGGGTGAGGTTCGTCGCCAGCGCGACCGGCACGCGCGCGGCGGCGCCGGCGGAGGTCTTCCACGCCGACGCGGTCATGCCCACCGACCGGCGCTGCGGCACGACGACGCCGTGCCCGCCGAACGCCGCCACCGACCGGATGATCGCGCCCAGGTTGCGTGGATCGGTGATGCCGTCGAGGGCGACGACGAGAGGGGTGCCCGGACCGCCCGCGTCCACCAGGTCCCGAGGATCCGCGTAGTCGTACGGTGGCACCTGCAGGGCCAGCCCCTGGTGCACGGCACCGTCGGTCAGCCGGTCCAGCTCCCCGCGCGGCGTCTCGAGGATGGCGAGCCCCCGGCGGCTGGCGAGGCGGATCGCCTCCCGGACCCGGTCGTCGGACTCCACCCGGCCGGCGACGTAGAGCGTGGTCGCCGGGACCTCGCTGCGCAGGGCCTCGAGGACGGAGTTCCGCCCGGCGATGACCTCGCTGCCGGTGCGCCCGCGCTTCGAGCCGCCCCGGCTGCCGGTGGACCGACTCGGTCCGGTCGACCGCCTGCCGCCGGACTGGCT
>DASSKF010000039.1:0-12197 GCA_035690725.1 Segeticoccus sp. | reverse complement strand
CGTATACGTCACGTTCCGGCCGCAACTCCCGTCGGACGGGAGGCGCGACGTGCGCTCGGCCGGCCACCAGGACAGCTCGCCGGCACCGGGCTCGCAGGCGAGGTCGTCGGCGACCGCCCGACCGGTGACGGCGGCCTCCAGCAGCGAGTTGGAGGCGAGCCGGTTCGCGCCGTGCAGCCCGGTGCAGGCGACCTCGCCGGCGGCCCAGAGCCCCGGCACGTCGGTGCGCCCGCGGGCATCGGTCAGCACACCGCCCATGTGGTAGTGCGCGGCCGGCCGCACCGGCAGCAGGTCCCGGCGCGGGTCGAGCCCGAGCTCGCCGGCGACCGTCACCAGCCCGGTGAACCGGTCGGCGAGGCCGGGCAGCTCCCGGACGTCCAGCGCCACCCGGCGGCCCTCCTGCAGCTCCTCCCAAACGGCCGCGGCCACGACGTCGCGCGGCTGCAGTTCCTCGACGAACCGGTCGCCGCCGGACAGCAGCCGGCCACCGGCCCCGCGCAGCGCCTCGGTGAGCAACGGCATCGGGTCGCGGCCGACGTCCAGGGCGGTGGGGTGGAACTGGACGAACTCGAGGTCGCCGAGGCGGGCACCGGCCCGGGCGGCGAGGGTGAGCCCGTGGCCGTGCGAGCCGAGCGGGTTCGTGGTGTGCCGGTAGAGCGCCGCGGCCCCTCCTGTCGCGAGGACGACCCGGTCCGTGGCGAGCAGCTCCGGTGCGGCACCCCCCTCGACCACCACGCCCGCGACCGACCCGTCCCCGGCCAGCTGCAGCGCCTTGGCGCGGGTGTGCTCGCGCAGCTCCACGCTCGGCAGCTCGCGCACGACCTCGACCAGGGTCCGGGTGATGGCGGCACCGGTGCGGTCGCCGTCGACGTGGACGACCCGGCGCCGTGCGTGGCCGCCCTCCAGCCCGAGCAGCAGCGATCCGTCCGCCGCCCGGTCGAAGGACACGCCCAGCGTGACGAGCAGGTCGACCACCCCGGGCGCCGCCGCGGTGACGCGGTGAGCGGTGGCCGGGTCACCGAGGTGCGCTCCCGCGTCGAGGGTGTCGGCGGCGTGCCGTCGCGGGTCGTCCTCGGGGTCGACCGCGGCTGCGAGCCCGCCCTGGGCCCAGCTGCTCGCGGTGCCGACGCCGAGCGGTCCGGCGGAGAGGAGCACGCACGGCCGAGGGGCCAGCGCCCAGGCGGTCATCAGGCCGGCCAAGCCCGAGCCGACGACCACCGGGACGCGATCCCGAGCGGGCGACGACGTGGTCACAACAGCTCCAGCATCTGCTCGATCGCCCGGCGAGCGCCGGGCGCCACGGCCGGGTCGACGCCGACCTCCGGCCGGCCCGACTCGAGGGCGGCCCGGATCCCCGCCAGGGTGCTGCGCTTCATGTGCGGGCACAGGTTGCACGGCCGGATCAGCTCGAGCTCCGGGTGGGTCGCGGCGATGTTGTCGCTCATCGAGCACTCGGTGATGAGGGCGACCGTCCGGGGCCGGTGCTCGCTCACGTAGGCGCCCATCTGCGCGGTCGACCCGGCCAGGTCCGCCTCCGCGACGACCGAGGGCGGGCACTCCGGGTGGGCGAGGACGGTGACGCCCGGGTGGTCGCGGCGCAGCTGGCGGATGTCGCCGGCGCTGAACCGCTCGTGCACCTCGCACCGGCCGGGCCAGGTGATCACCTCGATGCCGGTGCGGTCGGCCACGTTCCGGGCGAGGAACTCGTCGGGGATGAGGATCACCCGGCGGGTCCCGAGACTCGCCACCACCTTCTCCACGTTGCCCGAGGTGCAGCAGATGTCGCTGACCGCCTTCACTGCGGCCGTCGAGTTCACGTAGGTGACGACCGGCACGCCGGGGTGCTCGGCCCGCAGCGCGAGCACGTCGTCGGCGGTGATGCCGTCGGCCAGCGAGCAGCCGGCGCCCGCGTCCGGGACGAGCACGGTCTTGGCCGGGTTGAGCAGCTTGGCGGTCTCGGCCATGAAGGGGACACCGGCCAGGACGATCGTGCTCGCTTCCACCGTCTGGGCCTGCCGGGCGAGCGCGAGGGAGTCCCCGACCAGGTCGGCGACACCGTGGAAGATCTCCGGCGTCTGGTAGTTGTGCGCCAGCACCACCGCGTCCTTCTCGGCCTTGAGCCGCTCGATCGCGACGACGTCCTCGGCGAACACGGTCCACTCGGCCTCGGGGACCACGTGGGCGACCCGGGCATACACCTCGCGGGTCGCCTCCACCGCTGCCGCGACCCGGGCCCGGGACTCCAGCACCTCGGTGCCAGTCATCTGCTCCTCCTTATGTTCACTCTGAGCAAATCAGGTGGAGCATAACGCATGCCCGCGATGGGCGGACGGTTCCGGCTCGTGGGATGGGTCACAGGCAGCGAGCGGGGCGCGCCGCGGCCTCGCGTCAAGTGCTGCGGGGCAGCGGCAGCTTGGTGCCGACGTGGCGGCGCTCGCGGAACACCTCGCTGCGGTAGCGGTACAGCCGCGCCGGCCGGCCCCCGGTGTTGCGCGCGGTCTCGCCGGTCGGCTCGACCAGCCGGTGCTGCTGCTCCACGAGCCGGCGGAAGTTCTGCTTGTGCACCACCTGGCCGGCCAGGGCCTCGACGCAGGCCTGCAGCTGCCCGAGAGTGAACTCCTCGGGCATCAGCTCGAAGATCACCGGCCGGTACTGCAGCATCGACCGCAGCCGCGCCACGCCGGTCGCGAGGATGCGCCGGTGGTCGTGCAGCATCGCCGGGCCGGTCAGCTGCCGAGCCGGTATGCCGGGCACGCCGCCGGGCCGGACTCCGTCACCTTCCGCGTCACCCGCCTCCGGGACGGACTCGGCGAGCAGCCCCGCCTCCCAGAGCAGCTCGTAGCGGTGCAGGGCGAGGTCGGGCCGCCACGGCTCTCCGTCCAGGCCGAACGCGTGCGCCAGCCGCTCCCGGCGCAGCGGCGCGAGGTCCGAGCCGCTGTCGGCCCAGGCACGCAGCGGCTCCGCGAGGCGTCCGACGAGGGCGACCCCCTCGTCGCTGCGCCGGTCCTCCCAGGGCAGGTGCGCGTACCACGCGTCCCATCCCACGGCGTCGGTCCCGGCACGGGTCAGGGCCAGGTACGAGATCGAGACCCGCCGCTCCGCGTCACCGGAGCGGCCCTTGTCGGCGAAGGTGTAGAGCTGCTCCACGTAGCCGAGGTCGTGCCCGGTCTGCTCGGCCGCCCACGCCCGCAGCCCCTGCTGCAGCGACCGGTGCTCCGGCTCGAGCGGGCCGTGGGGGAGCGCCGCCGGGTCCCCGGAGGCGAGCACCATCGGGCGACCGTCCGCCACGGTGGTGACGACGGCGACCAGCTCGACGGCGAGGGCGTTCACGTCAGCCGGGCTCGGCGTCCGCCGTGACGAAGTCGATGAGCTCCTCGACGCGACCGAGCAGCTCCGGCTGCAGGTCGGCATACGTGCGCACGGTGGCGAGGATGCGCTGCCAGCCGCGGGCGACGTCGGCCTGGGTCTCGTGCGGCCAGCCCAGCTCGGCGAGGATCCCGTGCTTCCACGAGCGGCCGCGGCGGATCACGGGCCAGGCGCTCCAGCCGAGGCGCTCGGGGCGGACGGACTGCCACACGTCCACGTAGGGGTGCCCGACGACGTGCACGTGGGCGGCGTAGCGGTGCAGCGCCCGGGCCTCGTCGACCAGGCGCTGCTCCTTGCTGCCCGGGACGAGGTGGTCCACGAGGACCCCCATCCGGCGCCCCGGACAGGGCGCGAAGTCCCGCACCACCGCGGCCAGGTCGTCGACACCGTCCAGCATCTCGACCACGACCCCCTCGACGCGCAGGTCGTCGCCCCACACCTTCTCGACCAGCTCGGCGTCGTGCTTGCCCTCGACGAAGATCCGCGAGGCGGAGGCGACCCGCGCCCCCGCCCCGTGGACGGCGCGCGATCCGCTGGCCGTGCGGGCGGCCGCCTGCCGGGTCTGCGCCGTGCGGGCCCGGGCCGCCGCCGTCGGCGGGGTCAGGGTCACCGGCCGGCCCTCGACGAGGAAGCCGGGTCCGAGCCGGAACCCCCTGGTGCGTCCGTGCCTGTCCTCCAGGTGCACGACGTGCATCCCGCCGGCCTTCTCGACCCGGACCACCGCGCCGCACCAGCCGGTCTCGGCGTCCTCGACGACCAGGCCGGGCTCGGCCTCCCTCGGCTGCGCGCGGCCGCGCGCCGGAGCACGCCAGTCACCGGCCAGGACGTCGGAGCCGTATCGATCGTTCACGGAGGCGAGCGTAGGCGCGGGCACCCACCGCTGCCGTCGCAGGACACGCCGGGTCGTGCTCGTCGGGCACGTCGGCGAACCGCACACGGTCGCGGGAACGTCGCCCAGGTCCGGATAGCGTCCCCCACTCGCGAGAACGTTTCCGTGATCGAGCTCATCATGCGGCCGACCGGCAACGTGCGCGACGCCTGTGGACGAGCTCAGCCGGGCCGGGCCCCGACCCGCCACAGTGACACCATGCACGACCTGCTGCAGCAGCGCCTCGTCGCCACCGGAGGCGTCTTCACCACCGCCGACGCGGGGGACTGCGGCCACGACCGGCCGAGCCTGGCCCGGCTCGTCTCGGCGGGGGAGGCGGTGCGGGTGCGTCGTGGTGCCTACGTCGCCGCCTCCGCCCTGGCGGACGCCACCCCGGAGCGACGTCTGGCCCTGCGGACGCTGGCGGTGTTGCGCGCCCTCGATCGGGGCGGCCGGCTGGTGCCGAGCCACCACTGCTGCCTGGCGCTGCGAGGCCTGCCGCTGCACGGTGTGGGTGACCACCTCCACCTCACGCGGACGGGGCCGGGACGCACCGGCACGAGCAGCGGGGTCACCGTGCACCGGGCTCTGGCCCCCGAGGTGCTCGCGCCCGGCCACGCCGGTGCCACCGCGAACCGGCTGCATCCCGCCGTGGCCCTGGTGCAGACCGCGGCCACGTGCGGCGTCGAGTCCGGGGTGGTGGCCGCCGACGCGGCCCTCGCTGCCGGCCACGTCACCGCCGACGACCTCGCCTGGGCGCTGCCTCGGGCCGGCGTGCGCGAAGGGGTCGAGCAGGCGCGGCTCATGCTCGCCCGCGCGGACGGCCACGCCGAGTCGCCCGGTGAGTCACGAGCGCGTCTGCTGTTCCGGGCCCTCGACCTGCCTGCGCCCGAGCTGCAGGTCCCGATCCGGGACGCGCAGGGGTTCGTCGGTCGGGTCGACTTCCTGTTCCGCGCGCAGCGGACCATCGTGGAGTTCGACGGAGCGGTGAAGTACGAGGGCGCCCAGGGTCGGGCGGCGCTGGTGCGGGAGAAGCGTCGCGAGGATCGGCTGCGGGCGCTGGGCTTCCAGGTGGTCCGGCTGACCTGGCCCGAGCTCGCCCGGCCGCAGCACGTGTACCGGGTGGTGCGCGCCGCCTTCGCCGGAACGGCGGTGTGGGCGACCGGCTGAGGGTCGGGACCGTCGGCCCGAGCCGGGAAGGGGCGCTCGATCGCGGGAACGTTCGCGCGATCGAGCGACGGACCCGGCCACGTGGGTCGTGTGCCGCCACGTGAGACGTGCGCCGGGACCCGGCCGCCGGACACGGGCCGGGCCGCCACCCGGCCGGAGCACGTAGACTTGGCACTCGGCATACCTGAGTGCCAAGCGGCGTTGGACACGGGCAGGAGGTGAGGTCATGAGCGAGGAGCGACGGCTGGCGGTGCTGCGTGCCATCGTCCAGGACTACGTGCGCACCTCCGAGCCGGTGGGGTCGAGGTCCCTGCTGGAGCGGCACCACCTCGGGGTCTCGGCCGCGACCGTGCGCAACGACATGTCGGTGCTCGAGGACGAGGGGCTCATCTCGGCGCCGCACACCTCGGCCGGCCGGATCCCGACCGACGCCGGCTACCGGATGTTCGTCGACCGGCTCAGCGCGATCAAGCCGCTCAGCAGGGCCGAGCGGGCCGCCATCGCGCAGTTCCTCGAGGGCGCCGTCGACCTCGACGACATCGTCGACCGGACGGTGCGGCTGCTCGCGTCGCTGACCCAGCAGGTGGCGGTGATGCAGTACCCGTCGCTGACCCGCTCGGTCGTGCGCCACATCGAGCTCGTGCCGCTGGGCCCCCAGCGGCTGATGCTCGTGCTCATCGTCGGCACCGGTCGGGTCGAGCAGCGGGTGCTCGACCTGGACGAGCTCGTCGAGGACCTCACGACCCCGACCGGGGACCGCCTCGTCTCCGACCTGCGCACCCGGGTCAACGTCGAGGCCGCCGGCCGCCTGCTCACCGAGGCGTCCGAGCGGCTGCAGTCGCTTCCGGAGCAGTTCGAGCCGGAGGCGCGGGACCTGGTGCGCCGGGTCGTCCGGACGCTCGACGACGCCCTCGTCGAGGAGCGGGAGGAGCGGGTGGTGCTCGCGGGCACCTCCAACCTCGCGCGCGTCGGCGGCGACTTCCCCCTGTCCATCGGGCCGGTGCTCGAGGCGCTCGAGGAGCACGTCGTGCTGCTCAAGCTGCTCGGGCGGATCCGCGCGGTCGACGACCCGGTCGTCGTCAGCATCGGTGCCGAGAACCCGCACGCCGGCCTGCGCGGCACCTCGGTGGTGAGCACCGGCTACGGCACTGGAGCGGTCGCCGGCCTCGGGGTGCTGGGCCCGACCCGGATGGACTACCCGACCACGATGGCGTCCGTCCGCGCCGTCGCGCGCTACGTCTCCGAGATCCTCGACTCGTGAGGGTCGTCCGCAGGTGCGCCGGCACGCCGCATGAACGACACTGATCTCCACAGCTGACAAGGATTTTCGTTGAACGACTACTACCAGGACCTCGGCGTCTCCCGGGACGCGAGCGCGGAAGAGATCAAGCGGGCCTACCGCAAGCTCGCGCGCAGGCTGCACCCGGACGTCAACCAGGGGCCCGAGGCGGAGGAGCAGTTCAAGCGCGTCTCCCAGGCGTATGACGTGCTCTCCGACCCGGAGAAGCGCCGCGCCTTCGACATGGGCGCCGACCCCTACGCCGGGGAGCAGGGCGGCTTCGGTCAGGGCTTCACGTTCAGCGACATCATGGACGCCTTCTTCGGCGCCGGTGCGGCCGGCGGCGGACGCGGGCCGCGCCCGCGCCGCAACCGGGGCCAGGACGCGCTGCTGCGGCTCGACATCACCCTGGCCGACGCGGTCTTCGGCAGCGACCAGGAGGTCACCATCGACACCGCCGAGGAGTGCTCGACCTGCCACGGTGCGGGCACCCAGCCCGGCACCGACGTGCGCACCTGCGAGATCTGCGGTGGTCGTGGCGAGGTTCAGCAGGTGCAGCGCTCCTTCCTCGGCCAGGTCATGACCTCCCGGCCCTGCACCACGTGCCAGGGCTACGGCACGGTCATCCCGAACCCGTGCTTCGAGTGCTCCGGCGACGGCCGGGTCCGCACCCGCCGCCCGCTCAAGCTGCGGGTGCCGGCCGGGGTGGACTCCGGCACCCGGATCCAGCTGGCCGGTCGCGGCGAGGTCGGCCCGGGTGGCGGCCCGCAGGGTGACCTCTACGTCGAGGTGGCCGTGCAGCCGCACCCGACGTTCCAGCGCCGCGGGGACGACCTGCACTGCTCGGTCGAGCTGCCGATGACGGCGGCCGCGCTCGGCACCAGCATCAAGCTCGACACCTTCGACGGGATGTCCGATGTCGACGTTCGCCCCGGCGCCCAGCCCGGCGACGTCATCACCCTGCGCTCGCAGGGTGTCACCCACCTGCGCGGCACCGGCCGCGGCGACCTGCTCGTGCACCTGGACGTGCAGACGCCGACGCACCTGGACCCCGAGCAGCAGGACCTGCTGCGCCAGCTCGCGACGGTCCGCGGCGAGGAGCGGCCGGAAGCCCGGCTCGCCCCGGTGCAGTCCGGCCTCTTCGGCAAGCTGCGGGGCGCCTTCACCGGCAAGTGACGACGTCCGCGACGTGACCGCCCCGCTGTTCCTGCTGGACCCCGGTGCCCTGTCGGGTGTGCGGGCCGGCAGCGCCTTCACGCTCGACGGCGAGGAGGGCCGGCACGCCGCGATGGTGCGCCGGATCGGACCCGGCGAGACGGTGCTGCTCGCGGACGGCAGTGGCCTCGTCGCCACCGGCACGGTCACCGGGCGCGGCCGCTCCGCCCTCGAGCTGCGCGTGGAGGCGGTCGAGGAGGAGCCCGAGCCCGCTCCCCGCCTCGTGCTGGTCCAGGCGCTCGCCAAGGGCGACCGTGACGAGCAGGCGGTCGAGGTGGCTACCGAGCTCGGCGTCGACGAGGTGGTGCCCTGGCAGGCCGAGCGCTGCGTCGTCGTCTGGCGGGGGGAGCGAGGAGCCCGCGCCCGTGCCAAGTGGGGCAAGGTGGTGCGCGCTGCCGCGAAGCAGTCCCGGCGGGCGCGGGTGCCCGAGGTGGCGCCGCACGCCCGGCTGCGGGACGTCATACCGCGGGTGGAGGCGGCCGCGCTGGCCCTGGTGCTGCACGAGGATGCCGAGGCGCCGCTCGCGGCGGTGCAGCTGCCCCCGGACGGTGACGTCGTCGTCGTGGTCGGCCCGGAGGGTGGCATCACCGACGGGGAGCTCGCGTCCCTGCAGGAGGCCGGGGCGCACCCGGTGCGGCTGGGCGCGACCGTGCTGCGCTCCTCCAGCGCCGGTCCCGCCGCGCTGGCGGTGCTGAGCGCCGCCGCCCGCTGGCGCTGAGGCCCGCCCCTCCCGAGGAAGCGGGAGGTCCACCGACCGGACACCTCGACCGAGAGCCGTCTCGCCGGTTGCGGCCGGGAACCGTCTCGCCACGCGTGTCCGGTCGGGGGCGCGTCAGCGGATGCGGAAGGTCGACGCCGTCTCGGCCGCCACGGACCCGTCCGCGGCGCTCGTGCTGAACACCCGCAGCGTCCACGTCCCCGGCTGCAGCCGCCCGAGCTCGACCTGCCAGGTCCCGCGCTCGGGGCACCCGCTGCTGGCCGTGGTGTGGCCCGACCGCACGGGCGCACCGTCGCGGCGCAGCTCCCAGGACACCGCCGCCTCGAAGACGCACGCCTGCCCGCGGGCGGTGACCGGCGTGCCCGCGGGGAGGACCGCGGCCGGCGCCGGGTCGGTGATCCACAGCGGCGCGAGGTCCTCGAACTGCTGCGCCGGCCGGCGGTACGTCGCGTCGGTCGGGTACGTCCCGAACAGCGCCGTCGACCCGTCCGCCACTGCGAAGGTCACCGGCAGGTTGCCGCGGCCGACTGCCGCCTGCGCGGTCCACACCAGCTGCTGCACGGCGAGCCGCGTCTGCTCCCCGGTGAGCGGGCCGGCGCTCCCCGGGCCACTCAGGGTCACGTGGATTCCGTTGGCGCCCACCGTCACTCGCGCCGGGTGCACGCCGCGCCACGCCTGCAGGTATGCCGTGCCGGGCACCCGTCCGTCGGGAGCCATCGCCACCTCCAGGGCGGCTCGCGCCGTCTCCGCGGGCGACGGACGGGCCGGGACGGAGGTGCGCACGAACTGCCGGTAGAGGCCCGAGCCCTCGCTCCCGACCGGTCCGACGAAGTACGCGGGCACGACTGCGGTGGCCGTCGCCGGAGGGGGCGGGAGCGTCGCCGGGCCGGGGCCGCGGTCGGTCGAGGTGCGGGAGCCGGGCTGCTCGCCCGTCGTCGCGGAGCCGTCGCTGGTCCGTCGGGGCGCGGTCGGCGGCGCGCTCGTCGGCCCCGGTGCCCCCGTGGTGCCCGATGGGGTCGGCGCGGGGCTGGTGCCGCGCGTGGGCAGCTGCGGCAGCTGGCTGCGCGACGTCGACGTGCCGGGCACCGGTGGCGGATCGCGCCGGTCCAGGCCGAGGCCCCAGACGCCGCCGGCGAGGGCGGCAACGGCGGCGGCCGAGGCCGCCACCGCGAACCATCGGGGCCGGCCACCGTGGTGCACCGTCTCGGTGGCCGCGCGGATCTCGTCCAGGCGGTCTCGCGGGGCGATCCGACGCGCCTCGCGCTCGAGGGCCGCACGCAGGTCGCGCTCCAGCTCCGGGTCCGGGTCCTGCTCGTTCACGCCTCGCCCACCTCCTCCCGCTGTCGCAGCGCCCGCAGCCCGCGGTGCGCGTGGGCCTTGACCGAACCGGCCGAGATCTGCAGGGCGTCGGCGATCTGGGCCTCGCTCAGGTCGAGGTAGTACCGCAGCACCAGCACCTCTCGTTGTCGGTCGGGCAGGGCGGACAGGGCGTGCAGCAGCCGGTCGCCGGTCTCGTGGTCCAGTGCCTCCTGCTCGGCGCTGGCCACCGTCGTCCGCCGGTCCGCGCCCACACCGGGCAGGGAGTGGAGGCGGGGCAGGTGGCGCCGCTCGACCTCCCGGTGGCGCAGCACCGAGCGCGAGCCGTTGACGACCGACCGGCGCAGGTAGGCCAAGGCCAGGTCCGGCTCGCGCAGGTCGTGCCAGCGCCGGTGCATCGCGACGAAGGCGTCCTGCACGGTCTCCTCCGCGACCTGCTGGTCCCGCACGAGCAGGTAGGAGAGGCGCACCAGCCGGTGCCAGTGGGCGGCATACAGCTCGGTCAGGGCATCGTCGGCCGCCCACCTCGCGGCAGGCGCCGCGCGCTCGCCCACGGCCACGTCCCACTGTCCCACGCACGCTGCACGCCGGACGGTGCTTCCGGGTTGACCGCCAGCAGGTCTCGGTAGGGTCACGTCCCATGAGTGACCAGGACTGCCTGTTCTGCCGGATCGTCGCCGGTGACGTCCCTGCCGACGTCGTGCACGAGACCGGGACCACCCTCGCCTTCCGCGACATCGACCCCCAGGCGCCCACCCACGTGCTCGTCATCCCCAAGCGGCACGAGCCCGACCTCGTCGCGCTGGCCGCCGAGGACCCGTCCGTGGCCACCGACGTGCTGGCGGCGGTCGGCGCGGTCGCCGAGCAGGAGCAGCTGGCCGAGGGCTACCGCAGCGTCTTCAACACCGGCGCCGGCGCCCAGCAGAGTGTCTTCCATGCCCACGTGCACGTCCTCGGTGGGCGGGCGATGACGTGGCCCCCGGGGTGACGGGACCCGTAGACTGGCCCCACGATGAGTGAAGACCGATCACCGGCCGAGGAACCGCCCCAGCCAGCCGTCGACGCGCCCGACGACCCGCCGGGGCAGGACCGGCCGCCCCGCCACACGATCGTCATCCCGCCCGAGGTCTCCATGGTGACCCTGCTCGGGCCCCGCGACGAGCTGTTGCGCACCATCGAGCGCGCCTTCCCGCAGCTCGACGTGCACGTGCGCGGCAACGAGTTCCGGTTGACCGGACCCACGGCCGACGCTGCCATGGTGGAGCGGCTCGTCGACGAGCTGCTCGAGGTGATCTCCGCCGGGCAGCAGCCCAACCGGGACGCCGTCGAGCGCTCCATCGCCATGCTGCGCGCCCAGACCACCGAGCGCCCCGCCGACGTGCTGACGATGAACATCGTGTCCAGCCGGGGGCGGACCATCCGGCCGAAGACCCTGCACCAGAAGCGCTACGTCGACGCCATCGACGAGCACACGGTCGTGTTCGGCATCGGGCCGGCCGGCACCGGCAAGACCTACCTGGCCATGGCCAAGGCCGTCGCCGCGCTGCAGGCCAAGGAGGTCAACCGGATCATCCTCACCCGGCCGGCCGTGGAGGCGGGGGAGCGGCTCGGCTTCCTGCCCGGGACCCTCAACGAGAAGATCGACCCCTACCTGCGGCCGCTCTACGACGCGCTGCACGACATGGTCGACCCGGAGTCCATCCCGCGGCTGATGGCGTCGGGCACCGTCGAGGTGGCCCCGCTGGCGTACATGCGTGGCAGAACGCTCAATGACGCGTTCATCATCCTCGACGAGGCGCAGAACACCTCGGCCGAGCAGATGAAGATGTTCCTGACCCGGCTCGGGTTCGGCTCCAAGATGGTCGTCACCGGGGACATCACCCAGGTCGACCTGCCGACGGGCACCCACTCCGGGCTGCGCGTCGTGCGCGACATCCTCGGCGACGTCGAGGACGTGCACTTCGCCTACCTCACCTCGCAGGACGTGGTGCGCCACCGCCTGGTGAGCGCCATCGTCGACGCGTACGGGCGCTGGGACGCCGAGCACCGGGGAGCAGAGGGTGAGGTGACCCGCGGCGCGCGCCGCGCCGGGGGGCGTCGGTGAGCATCGAAGTCCTCAACGAGACCGACGCCGGCCTGGACGAGCTCGAGCTCGTCTCCTGCGCCCGCCACGTGATGGAGCAGATGCGGGTCCACCCCCGGGCCGAGCTGTGCCTCACCCTCGTCGACGAGCCGGCGATGGAGGTGCTGCACCGGCAGTGGAT
>DASSKF010000038.1:0-11177 GCA_035690725.1 Segeticoccus sp. | reverse complement strand
CCGTCCGGCGGCACGAGGATGCCGTTGGTGCCGACGACCGTCTCGAGCAGGATCGCCGCCACGGTGTGCGGCCCCTCCACCATGAGCGTCTCGCGCAGGTGCTGCAGGGCGCGCTCGCACTCCTCCGCGTCGTTGCTCGCGTGGAACGACGAGCGGTAGGTGTACGGGCCCCAGTAACGCACCACACCGGGCATACCGGGCTCGGAGGCCCAGCGGCGGGGGTCACCGGTGAGGGCGATCGAGCCCGCGGTCGCACCGTGGTAGCTGCGGTAGGCGGCGAGCACCTTGTGCCGACCGGTGTGCAGCCGGGCCATCCGGATCGCGTTCTCGTTCGCCTCGGCACCGCCGTTGGTGAAGAACACGGTGTCGAGCCCCGCGGGCGCCACCTCGGCGACCATCCTGGCGGCCTCGCCCCGGACGTCGTTGGCTGCCGGGGGTCCGACCGTCGCGAGCCGTGCGGCCTGCTCCTGGATGGCGGCGACCACCTGCGGGTGCTGGTAGCCGATGTTGACGTTGACCAGCTGGGAGGAGAAGTCGAGGTAGCGGTTGCCCTCGTGGTCCCAGAACCATGAGCCGAGCCCGCCCGCGACCGGCATCGGGTCGATCTTGGCCTGGGCCGACCACGAGTGGAACACATATCGGCGGTCCACGTCCCGGATCCGCTTGTCCTCGGCGGGATCTGCGGCCTTCGCCGCCAGCTCGGCAGCCTCCGCGCCCACCGTGCGCCCGGTCGTGTCAGTCATCGGTATGCCGTCCTCTCACCAGTTCGGGTCACTCACCCGAGCCACTGCCCGTCCTGCCTAGCGGGTCCGGGGGAAGCCCAGGTCGATGCTCGACGTCGCGGGGTCGGGCCACCGGGAGGTGACGACCTTGCCGCGGGTGTAGAAGTTCACGCCCTCGGGCCCGTACATGTGGGTGTCCCCGAACAGCGAGGCCTTCCAGCCGCCGAAGGAGTAGTAGGCCACCGGCACGGGGATCGGCACGTTGATGCCGACCATGCCGACGTGCACGTCGAACTGGAACTGTCGCGCGGCGCCGCCGTCCCGCGTGAAGATGGCCGTGCCGTTGGCGAACGGGTTGGCGTTGATGAGCTCGAGCCCCTCCTCGTAGGTGTCCACCCGGACGACCGAGAGCACCGGACCGAAGATCTCGTCGGTGTAGACCGTCATCTCCGGCCTGACGTGGTCGAGCAGCGTGGTGCCGAGGAAGAAGCCCTCGGAGGGCACGTCCGCCTCCCGGCCGTCCACAACCACGGTGGCACCGGACTCGGCGCCCTGGCCGATGTAGCCGGTCACCTTCTCGCGGTGCTCCCTCGTGATGAGGGGGCCCATGTCGGTGTCCGGGTCGGAACCGGCGCCGACCTTGAGCTTGGGCAGCCGAGCGGCGACGGCGTCGACCAGCCGGTCACCCACGTCGCCGACGGCGACGGTGACCGACAGCGCCATGCACCGCTCTCCCGCCGCGCCGTAGGCAGCGGACACGACCGCGTCGGCGGCCATGTCGATGTCGGCGTCGGGCAGGACGAGGGCGTGGTTCTTGGCGCCGCCGAGCGCCTGAACCCGCTTGCCGTTCGCGGTGCCCCGCTCGTAGATGCTGCGGGCGATCGGGGTGGACCCGACGAAGCTGATCGCCGCGACGTCCTCGTGGTCGAGGAGGGCGTCGACCGCCTCCTTGTCGCCCTGGACGACGGTGAACACGCCGTCGGGCAGGCCCGCCTCCTTCCACAGCCGCGCGAGCAGCAGGGAGGCCGACGGATCCTTCTCGCTCGGCTTGAGGACGAACGCGTTGCCACAGGCGATGGCGTTGGCGCACATCCACAGCGGCACCATCGCCGGGAAGTTGAACGGGGTGATGCCGGCGACCACGCCGAGCGGCTGGCGGATGCTGTAGACGTCGACCCCGGTCGAGGCCTGCTCGGAGAAGTCCCCCTTGAGCAGCTGCGGCACGCCGGTGGCGAACTCGACGTTCTCCAGGCCGCGCGCCACCTCGCCGGCGGCGTCCGAGACGACCTTGCCGTGCTCGGAGGTGATGACCTTCGCGATCTCGTCGGCGTGCTGGTGCAGCAGCTCACGGAAGGCGAACAGCACCGCGGAGCGCTTGGACAGCGAGGCCTGCCGCCACTCGGCCGCCGCCTCCTTGGCCGCCTGCACCGCGGCACCGACCTCGGCGGCCGAGGCGAAGTCGACCTCGCCGCTCTGCTCGCCGGTGGCCGGGTCGTAGACGGGGCCGCTGCGGCCGGAGGTGCCGGCGCTCTCGCGCCCGTTGATCCAGTGGGAGATGCGCGTCGTCATGCGGCCCAGCGTACGAATCCCGCTTGTGCCACACAATCCCTCCATTGCCCTGTGACAAAGTAGGACCATGGCATCGACGGCGCACGCCCGACCCGCCGCGCGGCGGGGCCGACCGCACCCGGAGGGACCCGGCACGCTGGCCGCCCTGTCCGCGATCGAGGAGCGGCTCGAGGACTCCACGGCGCGCGGCCTGGCCCACGCGGTCTCCGGCGCGGTGCGCGACGGCCTGCTCCCGGCCGGCACCCGGCTGCCCCCGATCCGCGAGGTGGCCACCCAGCTCGCACTGTCGCCCACGACGGTGAGCTCGAGCTGGGCCCTGCTGTCCCGTTCCGGCACCATCCGCACCGAGGGACGTCGCGGCACGATGGTGGCCGACCCGGGCGCCCCGGCAGCCGGTCGGTACCGGCAGGCGCTCGAGCACCAGAGCGACTTCGCTGTGGACCTGTCCACCGGCGTCCCGGACGCCGCGCTGCTGCCCAGCCTCGAGCCGGCGCTGCGGGCTCTCACCACCGCCGGCACCCCCGGCAGCTACCTGGACGAGCCGGTGCTGCCCGGCCTGGTCGAGGCCCTGCGCGCTGACTGGCCGCACGAGGCACCCGAGCTCACCGTCGTGGACGGGGCCATGGACGCCCTCGAGCAGATCGCCCGGACCACCCTGCGCTTCGGCGACCGGGTGGCCGTGGAGCACCCCTGCTTCCCGCCACTGGTGGACCTGCTGGAGTCGATGGGCGTGCGCACCGTCGGCGTCCCGGTCGACGAGGAGGGTATGTCGGCCACGCAGCTGGCCGAGGCCCTCGCCACCCCGGTCCTCGCCGTGGTGCTCCAGCCGCGGGCGCAGAACCCGACGGGCGTGTCCCTCAGCGAGCGTCGTGCCCGGGAGCTGGTGAGGGTGCTCCGGGGGACGGAAGCACTTGTCGTCGAAGATGACTCGGCGGGAGCCATCGCCACCACACCGGCGCTCAGCCTGGCCCGCTGGCTGCCGGGGCAGACGGTGCACATCCGCAGCTTCTCCAAGTCGCACGGCCCCGACCTGCGACTGGCCGCCCTGAGCGGGCCCCCGCGGCTGATGCACGAGCTGCGCGCCCGCCGGCAGGTCGGCCAGGGGTGGAGCAGCCGTCTGCTGCAGCGGATCCTGCTCAGCCTGCTGACCGACCCGGCCAGCATCGGGCAGGTCGACCACGCACGCGTCGAGTACGCGCGGCGGCGCACCGTCCTCGTGGAGGCGTTGGAGGCGCACGGCATACCGGTCGGGGGGACCGACGGGATCAACGTGTGGGTGCCGGTGCACGATGAGACCGCCACCGTGGTGCGGCTGGCCAGCCAGGGCATCGGGGTGACACCGGGCGCGCCGTTCGCCGTGCTCCCCGACGACCACGGCCATGTACGGGTCACCTGCGGGCTGCTCGCAGAGGGGCAGCAGGACCTCGCCGAGCGGCTCGCCGCGGCCGCCCGCACCCGCACCTGGCGGCCGCGCGCGCGCTGAAGCTCAGGCCAGGTCCTCGGGCCCGACTCCTCGTCGCTCCGAGCCTGCTTCGTCGGATTCTCGCTCCGTCGTCGTCAGGCCAGCATCGCCATGAGCTCGTAGTCCGGGTCCCCGGACATCACCGCCGCAAGCTTCAGGAAGGGCCGCGCCTCGTCCCGCCGGCTCTGCCGCTGCAGGGTGCGCCCGAGCATGAGGTGGGCGTAGGCGTCGGTCGGCGCCCGGTCGATCACGCCGCGCAGCGCGGACTCCGCCCGCTGGAGCTGGGCGGAGTGGTAGAACGCCCGGGCCATCAGCAGCCGGGGGGCCACGGTGTCGGGCGCCGCCTCGACGACGTCCTCGAGGATCTGGGCGGCGGTGATGTAGTCGCCGGCATCGAAGAACAGCTGGCCGCGCTCGTACATCTCGAGGGTCAGCTCGTCCATGGTGCACCTGCTCTCGTCGGACTCACCGTCTGAACACCAGCATCCCGCAGAGCATTCCGCGGCGCAGGACGACCGCTGTGCGAGGATCCGTCCGTGACGACGATCGACTCCCTGGGCCCGTTCGCGGAGCACCTCGGCATCACGCTCGACTCCGCCGACGGCGACGGGGTACGGGCCTCGTGGGAGGCGCGACCCGAGATGCACCAGCCGTACGGCCTGGTCCACGGCGGGGTGCACTGCAGCGTCGTCGAGACCCTCGCGAGCATCGGCGCCGCCCTGTGGCTGGCCGACCGGGGACGCGGGGTCGTCGGGGTGAACAACAACACCGACTTCTACCGGGCGGTGCGCACGGGTGCCATGGCGTCGGTGGCCCGACCGCTGCACCGGGGGCGCAGCCAGCAGGTGTGGCTGGTCGAGACGACGGACGCACACGACCACCTGGTCGCCCGCGGGCAGGTCCGGCTGCAGAACCTCGACTGAGGGGTCGCCGGGGACGCGAACTTCGGTGTGGGGCTCCTGGCCGGGACCGGGCGCCGGGCCGTGCTCCGAGCGCCTCGGGATCGCGCTGCGCTTCCTGGGCGAGGGCGCGCTACGAGTCCACGTTCAACGACATCTTCGCCGACCAGCCGCTCACCGCCCTCTGCCTCGACGACACGCGCGAGGTCGCGCCCGAGGTGCTCGGCGACGTCCGGCGCACCCACCCGTTCCTGCTCACCTCCGAGGGCTCCTCCCCGAACGACCGGTATGCCGAGCCGCACGCCTTCCTCTCGGACCGGTCTCTGCCCGTCCCCGACCGGCTCCAGCAGGGCCTGCCCCGGTGGGAGCTGAGCGACCCGGCGCCCGAGGAGGCAGGCCGGGCGGTCGCCGCCCTCGCGAGCGACAGCTCGCTGCAGCCGGGGTCGGTCGACTCCCTCGTGCTCGCGACCAGCGAGGTGGTGGCGAACGCGTCCGTGCACGGCCGGCACCCGGTGACGGTGCGTGGCTGGAGCGGCCAGGACGCGGTCGTCGTCGCGGTGCACGACCATGGCGCGGGCCCCGGCTACGACGAGTTGGGCCTGGTGCCGAAGCCGGGGCCCGGCAGCGGACTCGGGTTCGGGCTGTGGATCGCGCACCTGCTGTGCGACGAGGTCGTGCAGCACGTCGACGACACCGGGTTCACGGTCCGGTTGCGCATGCGCGCTCGCTGACCCAGCCGCATCGGCCTCGCGCGCCCCCGCAGCGGTCGGCGTCGAAAAAGGTATAAGGCTGGACCATTGACCAGGCATGTCGGACGGGTCCATACTCCTTCGTCATCCGAGTCGTCCCCGTCGGCCGCAGGAGGCCCGATGAGCAAGGATCAACGCGCCCACACGTCCACCGAGCTCGATGACGACGCCCGCCTGCTGGCCGAGATGGGCTACAAGCAGGAGCTGCACCGCGGGATGTCGGCGTTCTCCAACTTCGCCGTCTCGTTCTCCATCATCTCGATCCTCGCGGGGTGCATCACCTCCTACGGGATCGCCCTCAACTCCGGCGGGCCCTCCACGATCGTCCTCGGGTGGCTGGTCGTCGGCGTCTTCGTCGCCTGCGTGGCCCTCGCGATGGCCGAGGTCTGTTCCCGCTACCCGACGGCCGGCGGGCTCTACTTCTGGGCCGGGCGGCTCGCCCGCCGGAACAAGAAGGTGTGGGCCTGGTACGTCGGCTGGTTCAACTTCATGGGCGAGATCGGGGTGACTGCAGCGATCGACTTCGGCTGCGCCACGACCTGGTCGGCGTTCATGAACCTCGTCTGGGGCGTGCAGGTCACCCCCGGACGCGTCTTCGGCCTGTTCGTCGCGATCATCGTCAGCCACGCCCTGCTCAACACGTTCGGCGTCAACCTGGTCAGCCTGCTGTCCAAGGTCTCCGCCTGGTGGCACGTCGTCGGCGTGCTCGTCATTGTCGGGTTCCTGTGGATCCTGCCCGAGAAGCACCAGAGCGTGAGCTGGACGCTCACCGGCTGGCACAACGACACCGGCTGGAGCTTCGCGCCCTACGTCTTCTTCATGGGCCTGCTGATGGCGCAGTACACCTACACGGGCTACGACGCCTCGGCCCACGTCGCCGAGGAGACCAAGGACGCCTCGCGCAGCGCCCCCAACGGGATCGTGATGAGCGTCGTCGTGTCGATCGTCGGCGGCTTCATCCTGCTCTATGCGATCACCGCGTCGATCCAGGACAGCAGTGCCGCGGGCCTGAGCAAGCTGGCCGCCACGGACACCGGCCTGCCGCCGGCGCAGATCTTCCTCGACGCGCTGGGCAGCCCCGGCGTCGCCAAGTTCCTGCTCTTCATCGTCTGCGTCGCGCAGTTCTTCTGCGGCATGGCGTCAGTCACCGCGAACTCCCGCATGACGTTCGCGTTCTCCCGGGACAACGCGCTGCCCGGCTCCCGCTTCTGGGCCAAGGTCAACCCGCGGACCGGCACGCCGACCAACTCGATCTGGTTCTGCGTGGCGCTCTCGATCCTGCTCGCCAGCCCCGCGCTGTTCAACGCGACCGCCTACCTGGCCGTCACCTCGATCGCGGTGATCGGCCTGTACATCGCCTACGTCGCGCCGGTGTTCCTGCGGCGGCGGGCCGAGAACTTCCAGCCGGGACCGTGGAACCTCGGTCGCTGGAGTCCCGTGATCGGCTGGATCGCCGTGGTGTGGGTGTGCGTCATCTGCGTGATGTTCGTCCTCCCGCCGGTGAGCCCGGTGACGGTCGACACCTTCAACTACGCCCCGGTGGCCGTGATCGCGGTGTTCCTGTTCGCGACGATCTCCTGGTTCCTCGGTGGCCGCACCCACTTCATGAAGGGCGCGTCCCCGGAGGACCACAACGCGGCCGACCCCGAGCAGGTCCTCGAGGAGGAGGTGCACGAGGCGGAGCAGCCGACCGGAGGCACGACGCGCCGGGGGTCCGGCGACGAGCCCGACAAGGTGCTCGATTAGTGGCCCCCTCCACCGAGGCGTCGGCTCCGCTTTTGGACGCCGTCGCGCTGCAGGAGGTGGCGCTGCGGCCGGTCCGCGCGCACCACGCCTTCGAGTCGTGCGTCGAGCAGCTCGCCACCGCGGTGCGGCTGGGGGTCTACCCCAAGGGCAGCACCCTTCCCCCGGAGCGGGAGCTCGCCGCCCGGATGCAGGTCTCCCGGGCCACCCTGCGGGAGGCGATCGCCGCGCTGCGGCAGGCCGGTCTGCTCGAGACCGTCCGCGGGCGCGGGGGCGGCACGGTCGTCCTCGCCCAGCCCGAGATCGTCCGTGAGCAGCCGGCCGACCTCGGCGACCGCCGGGAGGAGCTGCTCGACTCCCTCGTCTTCCGGCGGGTCGTCGAGCCCGGCGCGTGCGAGGTCGCCGCCACCCGACGGCTCGACGAGGACCAGCGGGCCCTGTTGCGCGCGGCGCTGACCGACGTCGCGCGTGCCGAGGGCCGCCGGGCGCACCGGGAGGCCGACTCCCGGCTGCACCTCGCGATCGCGACCCTGACCGGCTCCCCCCGGATGATCGCCGCCGTGACCGGTGTGCAGGCGGACCTGCACACGCTGCTCACGGCGATCCCGGTGCTGTCGGTGAACATCGACCACTCCACCCACCAGCACGAGGCCATCGTGCAGGCCATGCTCGCCGGCGACCCCGAGGGCGCGCGTCGCAGCATGCAGGAGCACTGCGACGACACCGCAGCGCTCCTGCGCGGCCTGCTGGGCTGACCGACGAAGGAGAAGAGATGGGCTCCCTCCGAGCGAACGACCGGATGCTCACCCTCGAGCAGCTCCGAGCGCGCATCGAGGCCGGCGAGATCGACACGGTCATCGCCGCGTTCACCGACATGCAGGGCCGCCTGCAGGGCAAGCGGCTGCACGCGCGCTACTTCCTGGACGAGGTCGTGGGGCACGGCACCGAGGGCTGCAACTACCTGCTCGCCACCGACGTCGAGATGAACACGGTGGCCGGCTACGAGATGACCTCGTGGGAGAAGGGCTACGGGGACATGGAGTTCCGGCCCGACTTCGACACGATCCGGGTCGTGCCGCACCTGCCGGGCACCGCGATGGTCCAGTGCGACCTGGGCTGGATGGACCACACCTGGGTCGAGCAGTCACCCCGCCGGATCCTCGCGAACCAGCTGGAGCGCGCGGCCGCGGACGGGCTCGTGGCGCTGGCCGGGACCGAGCTGGAGTTCATCGTCTTCAACGACACCTTCGAGGACGCGTGGAACCTCGGCTACCGGGGGCTGACGCCCGCGAACCAGTACAACGTCGACTACTCGGTCCTGGGCACCTCCCGGGTCGAGCCGCTCCTGCGGGACATCCGCAACAGCATGTACGCCGCCGGGCTGGACGTCGAGTCCGCCAAGGGTGAGTGCAACCCCGGACAGATGGAGATCGGCTTCCTCTACGACGAGGCGCTGCGGACCGCCGACAACCACGCGGTCTACAAGAACGCGGCCAAGGAGATCGCCTCCCTGCACGGGCAGTCGCTCACCTTCATGGCGAAGTTCAACGAGCGCGAGGGCAGCTCCTGCCACATCCACCTGTCGCTGCGGGGAGCGGACGGGACCTGCGTCTTCTGGGACGACGACCGCGGCGCCCGCACTCCGCTGTACGACCAGTTCATCGCCGGCATCCTGGCGACGATGGCCGACTTCACCCTCCTGTACGCGCCGACGGTCAACTCCTACAAGCGGTTCGCTGAGGGCTCCTTCGCCCCGACGACGATCGGCTGGGGCACGGACAACCGCACCTGCGCGGTGCGCCTGGTGGGACACGGGCCGTCGGCCCGGCTGGAGAACCGGTTGCCCGGCGGCGACGTCAACCCGTACCTGGCGCTGGCGGCCATGCTGGCCGGCGGCTTCCACGGCATCGACCACGAGCTCGAGCTGGGTGAGGAGCTGACCGGGAACGCCTACACCTCCGGGCTGCCGCACGTGCCCACGACCCTGCAGCGGGCCCGGGACGCCTTCCACTCCTCCGACCTGGCGCGCAAGGCGTTCGGGGACACTGTCGTGGACCACTACACGAACATGGCCGACGTCGAGCTGGCCGCCTTCGACGCGGCCGTGACGGACTGGGAGCTGCGTCGTGGCTTCGAGAGGATGTGAGGTGCCCGTGCCGCAGACGCACGCCGTGATCAACCCGGCCACCGAGGAGGTCGTCGCCGAGGTCCCCCTCGCCGACGTCGCCGCGACCGACGCGGCCATCGAGCGGGCCCACGAGGCCTTTCCCGCCTGGTGGGCGGTGGACCCGGGTGAGCGGGCCGCGCTGCTGCGGCGGTTCGCCGCGGTCGTGGACGACCACATCGACGAGCTGGCCGAGCTCGAGGTGCGCGGCGCCGGCCACACCTGGGGCAACTCGCGCTGGGAGGCCGGCAACGTCCGCGACGTCCTGAACTACTACTCCGCGGCCCCGGAACGCCTGTTCGGCCGGCAGATCCCGGTCCCGGGCGGGGTCGACCTGACCTTCCACGAGCCGCTCGGCGTGGTGGGCATCATCGTGCCGTGGAACTTCCCGATGCCGATCCTGGGCTGGGGCATGGCCCCTGCCCTGGCGGCCGGCAACTGCGTGGTGGTCAAGCCGGCCGAGCTGACGCCGCTGACCGCGGTGCGCATCGGCGAGCTGGCACGCGAGGCGGGCCTGCCCGAGGGGGTGCTGACCGTCATACCGGGGCGGGGGGACGTGGTCGGGGAGCGTTTCGTCACCCACCCGTTGGTGCGCAAGGTGAGCTTCACCGGCTCCACGGCGGTGGGCAAGAAGGTGATGGCCGGCTGCGCCGAGCAGGTCAAGCGCTGCACCCTGGAGCTCGGTGGCAAGAGCGCCAACATCGTCTTCGCCGACGCCGACCTCGCCCGGGCCGCGGCGAGCGCGCCCGCCGCCGTCTTCGACAACGCAGGCCAGGACTGCTGCGCCCGCTCGCGGATCCTGGTCCAGGACAGCGTCCACGAGGAGTTCCTGGAGCGGCTGGAGAAGTCCGTCGCCGCCGTCCGCGTCACCGACCCCGGGACCGACCGGGATGCTGAGATGGGACCGCTGATCTCGGCCGGGCAGCGCGACCGGGTCCGCGGCTACCTGCGCGGGGTCGAGGTGGCGTTCACCGGGTCCGCTCCCGAGGGGGCCGGCTACTGGGTGCCGCCGACCGTCGTGCTGCCCGGCTCGACGAGCGACCGAATCTGGCAGGAGGAGGTCTTCGGACCGGTCGTGTCGGTGCTGCCGTTCGGCGACGAGGCCGAGGCGGTCGCGATGGCCAACGACTCCGACTACGGCCTGTCCGGGTCGATCTACACCCGTGACCTGTCCCGGGGCCTGCGTGTGGCGCGCGCCGTCGAGTCGGGCAACCTCAGCGTGAACTCGCATGCGGCCGTGCGCTACTGGACCCCGTTCGGCGGCTACAAGCAGTCCGGCCTGGGCCGCGAGCTCGGCCCGGACGCGCCGAACGCGTTCACCGAGGAGAAGAACGTCTTCATCGCCACCGACTGACATCGGCAGGACTGAACAGCGAGCAGGACTGACACCAGCACGAACCCATCGACAGCGACCCTTTCGACAACGAAGCAGGAGGGACAACAGTGGCCGGACGCGTGCAGGACCGGACCGCGGTCATCACCGGAGGCGCCTCGGGAATCGGTCTGGCCTCGGCCCGACGGCTCGCCGCCGAGGGCGCCCACGTGGTGATCGCCGACGTCGACGAGCAGGCGGGCAAGCAGGTCGCCGACAGCCTCGGCGGCACCTTCGTGCGCACCGACGTCACCGACTCCGAGCAGGTCGAGGAGCTGTTCCGGACCGCCAAGGACACCTACGGCTCGGTGGACATCGCCTTCAACAACGCCGGCATCTCCCCGCCCGAGGACGAGTCCATCCTCGACACCGACCTCGACGCGTGGCGCCGGGTGCAGGAGGTCAACCTCACCAGCGTCTATCTGTGCTGCAAGGCCGCACTGCCCCACATGATCGCCCAGCAACGCGGCTCGATCATCAACACCGCCTCCTTCGTG
>DASSKF010000037.1:0-15747 GCA_035690725.1 Segeticoccus sp. | reverse complement strand
CGCCGCAAGGGCCGCTCCCAGCTCGCTGCCTGAGCACCGCTCGGGCACGCGACGCACGGCGCAGACCGGAACTCCGGACGAGCGGGCCGACCAGTGTTGGCAGCGGCGCACCGGCTGCGACGCTCGCCGGACTTCAGCTCGACCGTCCGTGGCACCGGGTCCGCGCGATCGGGGAGTCGTCGCCTCGTGGTCCACGTCAACCACCGCAGCACCGCGACCGCAGCGGTCGCGTCCAGCCCTGCCGACGCCGGCCCCGTGCCGCGCGTCGGTTTCGTGGTGTCCAGGGCGGTCGGCAACGCCGTCGTGCGCAATCGCACCAAGCGGGTGCTGCGGCACCTGATGGCCACCCGGCTGGAGCCGCTGCCGTGCGACGCCGACGTGGTGGTCCGGGCCAACCCGGCCGCCGCGGGAGCCACGACGGACGAGCTCGCCGGCGATCTGGACCGCTGCCTGCGCGGCGCGCTGGACAAGCTGGATCGCCACGGGCCGGATCGCCAGGGGCGGGATCGCAAGGGGGAGGGGCGATGACCACGCACCTCCACGACCAGCAGGAGACGCGGTCCGAGCGGGGGGCCCAGCACGACGGTGCGGCTCCGCGGCACCAGCCCGAGCCCAGGACCTGGGGCAGCTACCTGGCGCTGCCGCTGATCTGGCTCGTCCGGGCATACCAGCTGGTGATCTCGCCGATGACGCCACCGAGCTGCCGGTTCTACCCCTCCTGCTCGGCCTACGCGGTGACCGCGCTGCGCCGGTTCGGGCCGCTGAAGGGCACGTGGCTGACGGTGTGGCGCCTGCTGCGCTGCAACCCGTGGAACCCCGGCGGGGTGGACCACGTTCCGCAGAGGGAGCAGCGCTCAGGCGCCAGGGACGCGCCGCGGCACGGGCCGCCGCACGACCATCCCGACTGACCGTCATACCGGCAGGCGGATCGGGGACCGACCCACCGCACCGACCGCCGCCCGACCCGCGCCCCAGGCACGACGACCCGAGATTAGGACCGCATGCAGACCCTGGAAGAAACCGTCCTCAAGCCCATCATGTGGGCCGTGGCCTGGCTCATGGTCGGGTTCCACAAGGCGTTCACCTACATCGGGATCCCGGCCGACTCGGGCTGGTCGTGGGCGCTGTCCATCGTCGGGCTGACGGTTGTCATCCGGATCATCCTGATCCCGCTGTTCGTCAAGCAGATCCACGCCTCCCGGCGGATGCAGCTCATCCAGCCGGAGATGCAGAAGATCCAGAAGAAGTACAAGGGCAAGAGCGACCCTGAGTCACGCCAGGCGATGACCCAGGAGACGATGGACCTGTACAAGCGGACGGGCACCAACCCGTTCAGCTCGTGCCTGCCGATCCTGCTGCAGTCGCCGATCTTCTTCGCGCTCTACCGGGTCCTCATCGACCTCGACGACGTCGCGAACGGCTCGCACAAGCCGATCGGCGGGTTGACGCGGGCGCTGGCCCAGGGCGCCGACACCTCGACCATCTTCGGCGCGTCCCTGTCGTCGTCGTTCATGGGGACGGACCAGCTCAACGTCCGGATCCTCACGGTCATCCTCATCATCATGATGTCGGTGTCGATGTTCCTGTCGCAGCACCAGCTGATGCGCAAGAACATGCCGGCGGCGGCGCTCGACAACCCGATGGCCAAGCAGCAGAAGTACCTCATCTACCTGATGCCGGTCTTCTTCTTCTTCACCGGGCCGAACTTCCCCATCGGTGTCCTCATCTACTGGGTCACCACGAACGTGTGGTCGATGGGCCAGCAGTTCTACGTGATCCGCAACATGCCGGCGCCCGGCTCGGCCGCCGAGAAGGCGCTCGAGGAACGGCGTGCCAAGAAGGGCAAGCCGCACACCAAGCTCAGCATCCCGGGACTGCACTCGGGCGACTCGGGCGACTCGGCCGAGGAGACCGTCGCCGAGGAGGAGGCGGCCGACGGCGCGCTTCCCGGCGGCAAGGTGTCCGGGCAGCGCCAGCAGCCCAAGCGCAAGGACCGTCAGCGGCGGCCCGGCGCGGCGGACGACACGACCGCGGGCGAGCCCTCGAGCAACGGCAACGGACCGGAGTCGTCCGGTGCCACGGCGGCCGGTGCCGACGGGCGTCCCGGGACGGGCTCCGGCGCCGGCGGCTCCGGGACGAAGGGCACGGGGGGCAAGGCTTCCGGCGGCAAGGGTTCCGGTGGCAAGAGCCCCGGTGGCAAGAGCCCCGGTGGCAAGGGCTCGGGTGCCAAACCGACCCCGAAGAGTCCGACGCCCGCGAGCGGGTCCGGAGCCGCCTCGTCGGGTCGGCCCTCGACCCCGCGCCGCCAGCCGAAGAAGAAGGGGAAGGGACCCCGCCAGCGCGCCGGCGGTTCCCGCTAGCGCCCACCCACGTGTGCCACGGGAGGCGGCGAGCAACGGTATGCCGGCCGCTCACCTCCCGCGGATCGGACCACCGGGCGCGCCCCGCTTGTGCGGAACCGCCCGACTCGACGAGGCAGGAGACAGGCATGACGGAGCAGGACAGCACCCTGGCGCAGGCGGCTGCCGAGCAGCCGGCCGCTGAGGAAGCCACCGCCGAGCAGGTCAGCGGTGGGGAGGAGACCACCGCTGAGCCCACTGCCAAGCGGGATGTCGCCGAGGAGACCGCTGGGGAGCCGACTGCCGCCGAGCAGACCGCCACCGAGCAGACGGCAAGCGAGCAGACGGCAAGCGAGCAGGACGAGGCCCGTCCGGAGCAGTCGACGCGGAAGAAGGCGGACTCGGCCGCGGTCGAGCACCTCGAGCAGGAGGGCGAGGTCGCCGCCGACTTCCTCGAGCGGCTGCTCGACATCGCCGACCTGGACGGGGACATCGACGTGGACGTCGACGGCGACCGGGCCTCGGTGGCGATCGTCGACTCCGACGACGGCCGGGTGCCGCGCCGGTTGGTCGGCCCCGACGGCCGCACGCTGGAGGCGCTGCAGGAGCTGACCCGGCTGGCGGTCCAGGCGTCGACCGGGGAACGCAGCCGGCTGATGCTCGACGTCGCCGGCCACCGGGCGCAGCGCCGGGACGAGCTCGTGCAGGTCGCCCGCACGGCGATCGAGCGGGTGCAGGACACCGGGGAGCCGGAGAAGCTCGAGCCGATGACCGCCTTCGAGCGCAAGGTGGTGCACGACGAGGTGCTCGCTGCCGGCCTCGTCTCGGAGTCCGCGGGCTCCGAGCCCCACCGCCATGTCGTGGTCGAGCCGGCCCGCGACGCGAGCTGAGGAGCGGCTGAGCTGCAGCACAGTCGAACGGATGTCTGAATCGCCTGCCCGCGCGTCGGCACCGGCCCCGCCCGCCGTCGCGGAGGACGTGTTCGGTGAGAACCTGGCGACCGCGTGCCGGTTCGTCGACCTCTTGTGCGACAGCGGCGTGACGCACGGCCTCATCGGCCCGCGTGAGGTGCCACGGATCTGGGAGCGCCATGTCCTGAACTGCGCGGTCGTGCAGGAGCTTCTCCCGGTCGCCGTGGACGTGATCGACGTCGGGTCCGGCGCCGGGCTGCCGGGGCTGGCCCTGGCGATCCGTCGGCCCGACTGCACCGTGCACCTCGTCGAGCCGATGCTGCGCCGCACCACCTGGCTCAGCGACGCCGTGCAGCAGCTCGGTCTGACGAACGTCGAGGTGCACCGAGGACGGGCCGAGGAGTGGTGGGACCGCCTCGCGACGCCAGTCGTGACGGCTCGGGCCGTGGCACGACTGGCCCGGCTCGGCGCCTGGTCACTTCCCCTGCTCGAACCCGGCGGCACCCTGCTGGCCCTGAAGGGGGCCTCGGCGACCGAGGAGCTCGAGCAGGACCGGGCCGAGCTGGACCGGCTGGGGGTGGTGTCGGCCGAGGTGGTGCAGGTCGGCCCCGCCGGGCTCGAGCAGCCCACCACCGTGGTCCGGTGCCGGGTCGGCAACCGTCCGGCAGGTCGGGGCGGACCCGGCGCGCGTCGTACTGCCGGATCTGCACCCACGGCGGGATCTGGTCGCACGTCGGGATCTGGTCGCACGGCTGGATCTCGTGGCCAGCGCTCGACAGGCCGCCGCCGCGGGGGGCGTGCAGGCTGTGGACGTCGGTCCGGTGGCGACTGATCGAGCGTCCACAGCCGGTGCCCACGGGACCTGGCCGGCACGGTAGGTTGGACCCCTGCTGAGGAAGCCCCGAATGTCGTCGTCCGTGCGACGTCGATTCGGTGGAAGTCCAGGACCGGGCGCTTTCCCCGAGGGCCAGCTCCGAGCGGCTGGAGTTCCGACAGCAGCTTCCCGACTGACGTCACGTCCGAGAGGTACTGATGACGGCTTCACCCGCCGGTATGAGCGGTCTCGGCTGGCCCGATGACACGTACGGCGTGCCCGACGCCGGGCTCGGCTGGCCCTCCACGAGTCCCGCCAGTCCGCGCGGCGGCGTTTCCCGTGAAACGTCACCCGGGTCGGCTGCGCCCGGCGCTCCCGAGGACCATGCGGCCGGTGGCACTGTCGCTCCCGACGCGTCTGCCCCTGACACTGGTCACACGTCTGCTGGCGCTGCTGACCGCGATGTCGTCGCCGATCCCGCTGACAGCGGTACTGCCGAGGTGCGGGCCGAACCCGGCCCGATCGGGGGCACAGCCGCCCAGGCAGGCGAGGCACAGGAATCCGTCAGGCGGGCGGCCGATGCCGCCTCGGCCAGTGCTGCGGGTCTCACCGACGGCGTCGTTTCACGGGAAACCGAGCGAGCCGGTGGAACGGCACCGCCCGACGTGGAGGTCCATGATCGGGAGGTTTCACGCGAAACCAGCGACACGCGGCCGGCGGACGTGACCGACGCGGAGGCTCCGCTGGCGGCCCAGCTCGCCGACGAGAACCGCCGCCGGGCGGCGCTCGGCACCGACCCGCTCCCGGCACCTCCCCAGACTCGCGTCCTCACCGTGGCGAACCAGAAGGGCGGCGTCGGCAAGACCACCACCACCGTCAACGTCGCCGCCGCGCTCGCACAGGGCGGCCTGCAGGTCCTCGTGATCGACATCGACCCCCAGGGCAACGCCAGCACGGCACTGGGGATCGACCACCACGCCGAGGTGCCGAGCATCTACGACGTGGTCGTGGACGGTGAACCGCTGAGCAAGGTCGTCCAGGAGTGTGTGGACGTTCCGGGGCTGTGGTGTGCACCCGCCACGATCGACCTCGCCGGCGCGGAGATCGAGCTGGTGTCGATGGTGGCGCGGGAGACCCGTCTGCGGCGGGCGATCGAGAGCCACCTCACCGAACGGGCCGAGTCCGGGCAGTCCCGCCCCGACTACGTCCTCATCGACTGCCCGCCGAGCCTGGGCCTGCTCACGGTCAACGCGTTCGTCGCCGCCGAGGAAGTGCTCATCCCGATCCAGTGCGAGTACTACGCGCTCGAAGGACTGAGCGCACTGCTCAACAACATCGAGCTGATCAAGAGCCACCTCAACCCCGACCTGCACGTCTCCACCATTCTCATGACGATGTATGACGGACGGACCCGGCTGAGCGCGCAGGTGGCCGACGACGTGCGCTCGCACTTCCCTGAGCAGGTGCTTCGCGCGACGGTGCCGAGGTCCGTGCGCATCTCCGAGGCACCGAGCTATGGACAGACCGTCATGACGTACGACCCGACCAGCAGTGGTGCGTTGGCCTACCTCGAGGCGGCCAACGAGCTCGCCCGGCGAGCAGTCCATCCCGCCGCGAACTGAGTCAGCGCGCCGCCGCACCGGACCGGTGCCGACGTGACAGGCTGTCCCCTTGGGTCAGCTGCCCATCGAAACGAGACAGCGGCCGCCGTGCGGTGGTCCGACACACAGCGAAAGGTCTCCCGGAGTGAGTGAGAAGCGTCGTGGACTTGGCCGCGGACTGGGCGCCCTGATCCCCAGTGCACCGGCAACGGGCAGTGATCGGCCGACGGACGTCTTCTTCAAGGACAGCAGCGCTCGACCGGACCCGACCGCGACGGATCCGCTGGCTGTCCCGACCGCACGCCACTCCACCAGCAGCGACGGGGACGACGGTGGCCGGACCTCACCGGCGACACCCGAGCAGCCGCAGGACGCTGACCCCGGTCGTTTCACGGGAAACACCACGCCAGCCGACCCGACCGCACCCAGCGACACGGCGGTGCCCAGCGACCCGACCGCACCCAGCGACCCGGCGGTGCCCAGCGACACGGCGGTGCCCACCAACGAGTCTCCCGACAACGCGGCTGAGACCCGGGCGCGCGGGGAATCGGACAACACGCACGGCGACACCGGCCGTTTCACGGGACACCACTCGCACGCGGAACGGTCGGCGAGCTCGGACGACCGTGATCGCGACCAGGCGGAAACCGCTGCGTCGGCGCGGACCACGACCGACGAGGCGGCGACTGCCCGCACCGGGAGTGACACGTCGGCGTCCGACGCCTCCGGGACCGACGCCTCCGGGACCGACGCCTCGGCTGGCGCCGCCCAGCACGACGACGACCGCGCCGGCAGTGACCCGGTGGACTCGTCTGGTTTCACGGGAAACAAGCGGACGCCAGCCAACACGGAGAACGTCTCCCACGTCCCCGACGGCGAGCTCGCACCCGTGCCGGGAGCGACCTTCGCTGAGGTGCCGCTGGGGGACATCCGTCCCAATGCGCGTCAGCCGCGCACCGTGTTCGACGAGGACGAGCTGTCCGAGCTGGTGCACAGCATCCGCGAGATCGGCGTGCTGCAGCCGGTGGTCGTGCGTCCGGTCGCCCCAGCGGACCAGGGCGAGGCAGCCCGGTACGAGCTCATCATGGGCGAGCGTCGCTGGCGGGCGGCCGGTGAGGCCGGCCTGGCGACCATCCCCGCCATCGTCAAGGACACCCACGACGACGACATGCTGCGGGACGCGCTGCTGGAGAACCTGCACCGCAGCCAGCTGAACCCACTGGAGGAGGCCGCCGCGTACCAGCAGCTCCTCGACGACTTCGGCTGCACCCACGACGAGCTGGCCACCCGGATCGGCCGCTCCCGCCCCCAGATCAGCAACACCCTGCGCCTGCTGAAGCTCCCCCCGCTGGTGGCCCGCAGGGTCGCCGCCGGTGTGCTCAGCGCCGGCCACGCCCGCGCCCTGCTCGGCCTGGCCGACGCCGCGTCCATGGAGCGGATGGCCCAGCGCATCGTGGCCGAAGGCCTGTCGGTGCGCACCGTCGAGGAGATCATCGCGCTCGGCGTGGACGACGAGCCTCGGGTGCGCGCACGTTCACCGCGGGCGGGCAACCGGCACCCCCAGCTCGATGACCTGGCTGCGCGGCTCTCGGACCGGTTCGACACCCGGGTGAACGTGGCCCTGGGCAAGCGCAAGGGGAAGCTGACCGTCGAGTTCGCCTCGATGGACGACCTCAACCGGATCCTGTCGGTGTTGGCGCCCGACGAGGACGTGGCAGGCTGAGCGACCCCCACTGGCCCAGGAGCACGTGGGGCTGAGCTCGGCCTAGGCGACCGGCTGGCCCGGTGCCGTGGAGGCGTTCTGCGCCGGCAGCGACGCGTCGTCCCGGAGCGCGTGATCAAGGAGCCGGCGGTAGACGGCCGCCTGGTCGGCCCCCGACGCGGCGATGGCCATCGGCGTCAGCGACGTCTCCGTCAGGCCCGGGGCGACGTTCCCCTCGAGGAACCAGGGGACGCCGCCGTCGTCGACGACGAGGTCGATCCGGGACAGGTGCCGGTGGCCGAGGGCCGCGTAGGCGGCGACCGCGGCGTCGGCGACCGCCGTGGCCGCCTCGGCGCCGAGGCGCGCCGGGGTGAAGAACTCGGTCTCGCCTGCCGTGTAGCGCGCCGCGTAGGTGTAGACGCCCCCGTCGGGGACGATCTCGACCGCCGGAAGCGCGAGTGGAGCGCCGTCCTCCCCCTCCAGGACGGTCACCGCCACCTCGGTGCCCGGGACGAACGTCTCGAGCAGCGCGATATCACCGTAGGCATACGCGTCGACCATCGCGGACGGAAGCTCCCCCGGCTCGCGCACCACCGACAGGCCCAGGGCGGAGCCGCCCCGGGCGGGCTTGACGACCAGGGGCAGGCCCAGCGAGGTACTGACCGCGGCCAGCACGCCGCTCGCGCCGAGCTCCCGGAAGGTTGCGTGGGACAGGGCCACCCCGCGGGGAGTCTGCACTCCCGCACGCTGCACGAGGGTCTTCGCCACCGGCTTGTCCCACGTGATCCGGCAGGCGTCGGGGCGGGCACCGACATAGCGAAACCCCAGCGCTGCCAACACATCCCGGAGGGCGCCGTCCTCGCCCGGTGCGCCGTGGAGGACCGGCCACACCACGTCCGGCCGGGTCGCCTCGAGGCGACCGAGCAGCGCGGCGTCGGCGTCGGCGACGTGGGCCTCGACGTCGAGCTTGGCCAGGACGTCGGCGACACGGCGTCCGGAGCGCAACGAGACGTCGCGCTCGTGGCTCAGGCCTCCGGCCAGGACGAGGACGTGGGTCAACGGCGATCTCCTTCGTCGGCGACGATATCCACCAGACGGGTACGGACGTCGCCCGCCGCGCCGGAGGAACGGTGCGGCCGGCTCCGGCTCAGGGCTGCTCCGGGCCGGGGAAGTGCACCGCGTGGTCGGTCGGTTGCGGCCGGTCACCACCCGCCCCGAACGTCTCGCGGACCTCCAGCTCGGCCCGGACCACCCCGGCCAGCCGGCGCACTCCCTCCCGGATCCGGTCGGACTCGGGGTAGCAGTAGGACAGGCGCATGTGCCGCGCACCCTGACCGTCGGCGAAGAACGCCGTTCCGGGGACGAACGCCACCCGCTCGGTGACCGCGCGTGGCAGCATCGCCTTGGCGTCCAGCCCCTCGGGCAGGGTGAGCCACACATAGAACCCGCCGTCCGGGTGGGTCCAGGAGGCCTCGGGCAGCTGGGCCTCGAGGGCACCGAGCATGGCGTCGCGGCGGTCCCGGTACAGCTCGCGGTAGACCTTGATCTGCCCGCGCCAGTCGTTGTTCGTCAGGTAGGTCGAGACCGCCATCTGGGCGAGGTTGCTCGGGCACAGGATGGCCGACTCGCTGGCGAGCACCAGCTTCTCGCGCACTGCGTGCGGGGCGACCGCCCAGCCCACGCGCAGGCCGGGCGCGAAGGTCTTGGAGAAGGACCCCAGGTAGACCACGCCCTCCCCGCTCATCGAGCGCATCGCCGGCCACGGGTCGCGGTCGAACCCGAGCAGGCCGTAGGGGTTGTCCTCGAGCACGAGGATGTGGTGCCGGTCACAGATCTCGAGGATCTCCGGGCGGCGCTCCCGGGCCAGCGTGGTGCCGGCCGGGTTGTGGAAGTTCGGGACGCTGTAGAGCAGCTTGATCGGCTTGCCGGCCGCCTGCAGGCCGCGGATCCGCTCCTCGAGGGCAGCGGGGATGAGCCCGTCGTCGTCACTGGCGACGTGGGCGACCTCGGCCTGGTAGGAGGAGAAGACGCCCAGCGCCCCCACGTAGCTGGGGGCCTCGGCGAGCACGACGTCGCCCGGGTCGACGAAGACGCGGGTGACCAGGTCCAGCGCCTGCTGTGAACCGGTCGTGACGACGACGTCGTCGGCGTGCGCCTCGATGCCCTCGAGCGCCATCACCTCGAGGATGTGCTCGCGCAGTTCGGGCAGCCCCTGGCCCGAGCCGTACTGCAGGGCCGTGGTCCCGTTGCCGGCGATGAGGTGCTGCACCGTCTCGGCCACCGCGTCCATCGGCAGCGCCGGCAGGTACGGCATGCCGCCGGCCAGGGAGACCACCTCGGGTCGGGAGGCGACGGCGAACAGGGCGCGGATCTCCGAGGTCGTCATCCCCGCCGTGCGCTGGGCATAGGACTCCCGCCACGGGTCGAGACGTGATCCCTGGACACTCATGCTGACCTCCACACCCGCCGAGACGCGCCCGCACGAGTGTGACACGCCCCCGTGGCCGCGTCGGGGAGGCGACCGCGGATCGGGACGCGTTTCACATGAAACGGTCAGCCGGTCGGGTGCGAGGGCGAGCGTCCGGCGGCCTCGGCGCGCAGCTGCTCGCGCAGCTCCTTGAGGTTGAGTACGCCGGTGGTGCTCGGATCGTCCTCGCCGAGGTACATCCGCTGCAGCGCCACCGACACCGCCTCGGCGACGGTGTCCCGGAACTGCGGCTGCGCCAGCCGGGCGCCGTCGCTCGGGTGGGTCAGGTACCCCGCCTCGACGAGCACGGCGGGCATGAGCGCGTGGTGCAGCAGGGTCCAGCTCCGGGCGTGGGTGCGGCAGTCGGTCAGCCCCGTGCGCGCCACGATCTCCCGCTGCACCAGGCTGGCGAGGTGCTCGGCCATCGCCGACCCGGCCCCGCCGGAGTCGGTGCCGTAGTAGTAGGTGGCCACGCCCGTCGCCGCCTTGTGCTCCCACGACGAGCAGTGCAGGGACAGCAGCACGTCGGCGTGCGCGTCGTTGGCGACGGCGGCGCGATCGGCCAGGGAAGGGTCGGCCCGGTTGCCCCGGGTGAACAGGACGGTGACGCCGACGGCGCTCAGCCGCCCCTCGATCCGGCGCGCGATGTCGAGCACGATGTCCGCCTCGTCGGTGAGCGTGCCGTCCGCGGGGCTGCGACCGACGAGCCGGGCACCCGGGTCGCCCACGGCCGCGGCCTCGCGCTCGTCCAGCCGGGCGCCGCGGTCGGAACCGCCGTGGCCGGGGTCGATGACCACCGTGCGGCCGGCCAGGCTCCGACCGGACTTGCGGATCAGCTCACGCTCCCGCAGGGCCGAGGCGGTGCCGCCGGTGACGCTGCGGGACAGGTCGCGGAAGGTGCGCAGGGTGTCCGGTCCGACCGTGCCGGTGACGTCCAGGCCCATCGCCTTCTGGAAGCGCTCCACCGCGGCCTCGGTCTCGCCGCCGAAGATGCCGTCGACCCGCGGCGGGCCGAAGCCGAGCTCGATGAGCCGCCGCTGCAGCTCCACGACGTCGTCGCCCTGCAGCAGGTGCCCGGGTGTGTGGTGCAGGATCCGGTCACCGAGGTGCCATCGCGACCCGTCGAGGACGACCCAGGTCGCGGGGCCGACGATGCCGTCGACGTTGAGCCCGCGGCGCTGCTGGAAGGCGCGGACGGCCTCGGCGACGTCCTGGTCGTACGGCTGGTCGTCCGGGCCCGGGGGCAGGTCTCCGGTGCCCTGGAGCCGTTCCCGGATCGCCGCGACCCCTGCGCCCTCGGCGCCGAGGTCGTAGGAGGCGAAGGGACGTTCCGTCATGAGGACCTCCGTGGGGAGGCGAAGGGACGTTCCGTCATGAGGACCTCCGTGGGGTGCCAGCTGGGGAACAAGAGTCGGGGGCCGGTGCCGGGGTTCGCCGGCGGGCCAGTCATCCGCGCCGGCCAGCGTAACCGAGCCGGATGCGCGAACGCGGCGCCACCACCCGTGTGATGTCGCCGCGTCGCGGCCGGTCCGCAGGTGGCGCGACGCCGCCGTGGACCGGGAGGGACTGGGCCTCGGCCGAGGAGGCCTCAGCCGATGAAGTCGTCGAGCTCCTTGACCAGGCGCGGCTTCGGCAGCGCGCCGACGAGCGTCTTGACGACCTCGCCCTTGACGTAGACGTTCATCGTCGGGATGCCGGTGATGCCGTACTTCGCGGCGGTCTGCGGGTTCTCGTCGGTGTTGAGCTTGACGATCTCGAGCTTGTCGCCGTGCTCGCCGTAGATCTCCTCGAGGATCGGGGCCACCGCGCGGCAGGGCCCGCACCACGGCGCCCAGAAGTCCACGAGGACCGGCTTGTCGTTCTGCAGGACGTCCGCGTCGAACGTCGCGTCGGTGGTCTGCTTCGGTGCTGTCATCTCGGGGGTGTCCTTCCTGGGGATGTGCGTGGGGGTCTGCGGGGGGTCGCGGGGTGGGGCTGGTGGTGCGCTCGAGGGTGTGCCGGGTGGGGCTCAGACGTTCGCGGTCGCCTCCGTCGGCACGGCGGTGTCACGCGAGGGAGCGTCGCCGGACTGCTCCGCCGCGCCGCCTCGCGCCCGCTCGGCCGCGGCGTCGAGGGCACCCAGGTGGCGCTCGGCGTCGAGCGCGGCCGAGCAGCCGGTGCCGGCCGCGGTCACGGCCTGCCGGTAGGTGTGGTCGACCAGGTCGCCGCAGGCGAAGACGCCGGGCAGGTTGGTGTGCGTGGAGCGGCCCTGCACGAGCACGTAGCCCTCCGCGTCGGTGTCGACGACGCCCTTGACCAGCTCCGAGCGCGGGTCGTGGCCGATCGCGACGAACACGCCGGTGGCCGGCAGCTCGCGCAGGCCACCGGTCACGGTGTCGCGCAGGGTGACGCCGGTGACCTTCTGGTCGCCGTGGATGGCGGCGACCTCGGAGTTCCACGCGAAGTGGATCTTCGGGTCGTCGAAGGCACGCTGGGCCATGATCTTGCTGGCGCGCAGCTCGTCGCGGCGGTGCACGATCGTCACCTTGTCGGCGAACCGGGTGAGGAAGGTGGCCTCCTCGACCGCCGAGTCGCCCCCGCCGACGACGACGATCTCCTGCTCGCGGAAGAAGGCGCCGTCGCAGGTGGCGCACCAGGACACGCCGTGACCGGAGAGGCGCTGCTCATCCGGGAGGCCGAGCTCGCGGTAGGCCGACCCCATGGCGAGGATGACCGCGCGGGCCCGGTGGGTGGTGCCCGAGCCGTCGGTCACGGTCTTGACGTCGCCGGTCAGGTCGACCTCGGTGACGTCGTCGGTCACCAGCTCGGCGCCGAACCGGGCGGCCTGCGCCTTCATCGCCAGCATCAGGTCCGGGCCCATGATCCCGTCCTCGAAGCCCGGGTAGTTCTCCACGTCGGTGGTGTTCATCAGCGCACCGCCGGCCGTCACCGAGCCCTCGAAGACCAGGGGCTCGAGGTTCGCGCGCGCGGCGTAGACGGCTGCGGTGTAACCGGCCGGACCGGACCCGATGATGATCACGTTGCGCACGGTGCTGGTGTCGTCGGCCGGGGATGGGCTCACGAGCGGTCCTTCGCGGGTGTCGGGGGTGGTGGTCACGAGATCTAGCCGCTGCAACCGATCGTAGGCCGCAGATGTTCCCCCGGCGCGGCCGGCCGCCAGGTGCTCCGGGCCTAGGTCGGCGCGGCTCCGCGGGAGCGGGCGCCGGTCTCGTCCGCGCTGGTCCACGGCACCACGAAGCCCATCGCGAGGTAGGGGTGCCGACCCTCGGTGTCGCCCGCCTCGGTACGGTCCCGGCCGTGCTTGACCCACCCGTCGAGCAGGGTCAGCAGCTCCCGGGACAGCTGCCGCTGCTCGTCCAGCGTGAGCCGCAGCGGGACGTCCACGTTCGTCACCTCGACCCCCTCGGGCACCGCGACCGGGTCGGCGACCAGCTCGAAGAACCGGCGCAGCGCCGCGTCGTAGCGCTCCCGCTGCATCCGCAGCGACTGGTCCACCACGGCGCGCCCGGCCGGCGTGCGGCCCAGCTCCTCCGGGCTGAACGAGTGCCCGTGCTCGCTGGCCGGCTTCCACCACCTGTCGCGCCGGTCCCGGGCACGCTCCGGCGCCTCGACGATGAAGCCGTAGCGGGCCAGCTGGCGCAGGTGGAAGCTCAGGCTGTTCGCCGGCTGCTCCAGCGCCTCGGCGAGGTCGGCCGCCCGCGCCGCCCCCCGGGCGTGCAGCTCGTTGAGCAGCGCGAACCGCAGCGGGTGTGCCAGTGCCCTGAGCGCCTCCGTGGACGTGATCGGCTGCGGGCCGTCGCCTTCTGCCGGCTGGGTCATACCGCGCAGCCTAACCGCGGTGCCCAACCAGTCGTGCGCAACTCTCAATGCGCAATATTGCCTGCGCAAATAGAGTTGCGCATGCCACTCTCGCCCTCATGGACACCACGCCGAGCGGTATGCCGACCGCCTCCGACCCGGCCCCATCGACCGTGACGGCCCCCCGGACCCGGGAAGTTGCTGACGTTTCGCGGCCCACGGGCCGCGACACGTCAGCAACAGTCGAGGGACCCCCCGTCGCCGCCGTCGCCGCGGACGAACGCCCCGTTGCCGCGGACGAACCCCCCGACGCCGCGGGCGAGCGGAGGCTGTGGCGCAACGGCGACTACCTGCGGCTGATGAGCGGGCAGACGCTCAGCGCAGTGGGGTCGTCGATGAGCGCGTTCGCGTTCCTGCTGCTCGGTTACGCGCTGACCGGGTCGACCGCGCTGGCCGGCGGCATCGCGGCCGCCTCGATGGCCGGGTCGGTGGCCTGTGCGCTGCCGGCCGGGGCGCTCGTGGACCGGTGGTCGCGCAAGCGGGTGATGCTCGCCTGCACGCTCGGCGGCGCCGTGCTGTTCGGCTCGGTCGTGCTGGCCGAGCTGGCCGGCCGGCTGACCGTCGCCCACCTGGTCGTCGTGGCCGCGCTGTCCTCGGGGCTGACCGCGTTCTTCGAGCCCGCCGAGGTCGCCTCGCTCAAGCAGCTCGTCCGCTCGGACGACCTGCCCACGGCGATGTCGGTCAACCAGGGCCGCCAGGGGCTGGCGAGCCTGGTCGGCGCGCCGCTCGCCGGGGCACTGTTCGCGCTGGGACGGGTGGTCCCGATCGTGGCGGACGCGGCGTCATACCTCGTCTGTGCCTGGTGCGTCGGCACCTTGCGGGCGCCGCTGCCGGCGCCCGAGCACACGGGGGAGCGCGAGCCGGTGCTGATGGCGATCCGCGCGGGGCTGCGCTGGGTCTGGGACCGGCGCGACCTGCGGATGGTCGCGGTGCTGTCGACGGTCGTGAACTTCGCGGCGAACGGCTTCCTCACCGGCCTGATCCTCGTGCTGCAGCGGCGGGGCGAGCAGCCGGCGGTGATCGGGCTGCTCGAGACCGGCCTGGCCGCCGGAATGCTGGTCGGGGCGGTGCTCGCGCCGGGGCTGCTCCGCCGGTTCCGCACCGGGATGCTCGTGATCGCCGGGTTCTGGGTGGTCGCGCTGGCGCTGTCGGGGATGGCGTTCGCGTCGTCCGTCGTGGTGTACGTCGCCGGCCTCGCGGTGGTGGCGCTGCTGCTGCCGGCGATCAACTCGGGACTGATGAGCTACGAGGCGCTGGTGACGCCGGACGCGATGCAGGGCCGGGTGACGACCGCCGTGACGTTCCTCGCGATGGGCCTCGCGCCGCTCGCGCCGGTGCTGTCCGGGCTGCTGCTCGAGCGCTGGTCGGCGACGCGCACGCTGCTGGTCTTCGGCGGACTGCTCCTCGCTGCCGCCGCCCTCGGGGCAGCCAGCCGGGCGCTGCGCGGCATACCGCGGTTGGCCGACCTCGAGCCGGTGGCCTGACCCCACGGCGACCGACGACCTCGTCCGAGGACGACCCGCCGCGGATCTGCTCGTCTCGTGCGGCTTTGCTCGGTTCAGGCCGCGTCCGGGCGTCGGATCAGCGGTTCGAGGCGAGCAAAGCGGCGTGAGGCGAGCACACGGCGGTGGGTGCGTCAGGGGAGGGTGACCGGGCCGTGCAGCACGTGCGGGTCGCTCGCTGAGCAGTCCCGGCCGACCGCCCACGCGCGGTCGTGCCCACCCGGACCACCGTCGGAGGTGACGACGACCACGAGGGCGGGGGTGCCGGCATACCGGGCCACGTCGGCGACTGCGGGGTGCGCCGCGCTCGCGCGGGCGCCCAGCCCGTGCAGGCAGTCGACGAGACCGGCGGGTGTGGTGGCGCCCCCGGTGCTGTTCGCCCGGCCGGCACCGGACGGCCGGCTGTCGGCCCTGCCGTGTGCCAGCGGAACGGCCTGCCGGGCGAACCCGTCCTCGGTGTAGTTGCGACCGCTCTGCGTGATCCGCACGGCGCCGAGCGCACCGGCGTCGGCCAGTCCCTCGGCGTGCTGGGGGGCGCCGCGCCCGCCGGAGG
>DASSKF010000036.1:0-3250 GCA_035690725.1 Segeticoccus sp. | reverse complement strand
AGGCACGCCTCGAGCTCCGCCGGCGCCGTCACCGCGCGGACGTCGAGATCCTCCCGGGCGGACTTGCGGATGTACTGACGGGTCTTCTTGGCCATCGCCTTCATCAGCTCGTCCTCGTCCCTGGTCAGGTCGAGGATGAGGGTCCGCGGGATGAGGATCGTGTTGTCCGAGCGGCGCCAGCCGGACGACGTCGCGCCGGTCGGTAGCTGCTCCCAGTCCGGCTCGACCGTGAGCGCCACCGAGCCGTGGGTGCGTCGGACGTGCTCGGCCACCGCGTCCAGCACCGCCCCGCGCCCGGGCTCGGCGCCGACCGGCCCCCGCGGCACGTAGGCCAGCGACTTCAGCGGGAACGGCAGCGGCCGCAGCAGCACCTGGGCACCGCCGAGCACCTCACCCCCGGCGCCGGTGCCCTCCCCGGAGCGCACCAGCAGGCGCTCGACCCGCCAGCCGTGCGCCGCCTTGGCCTGGCCCCAGCCCCACAGCTGCAGCGGGTGCCCACCGCTGGTGAGGACGAACTCGTCCCAGGCGGACCGGTCCTCGCAGACCTCGATCGGGTGGGCCACGGCAGCTCTCCAGGGCAGGTGACAGGGCGCCGACCACCTTACGATCAGGTCGTGGACGACGAGGGAGGCGCACCGGCGGTGCCGGACGGCGGTCCACCCCTGTATGCCGTGAGCGACCTCCACGGCCACCACACCCGGGTGCGCGCGGCCCTGACCGAGGCCGGGCTCACCGACGGCGACGGCCGGTGGACCGGCGGTGAGGCGGTGCTGTGGGTGCTCGGCGACCTGATGGACCGGGGCCCCGACGGCGTGGGCGTCCTCGACCTCGTCCGCGCGCTGGAGCGGCAGGCGGCCGACCACGGGGGAGCGGTGCACGCGCTGCTGGGCAACCACGACGTGCTGGCGCTCGCCGTGCACCGGTTCGGCCCGGCGCCGGTCGCCTCCGCCGCCGGCCGCCCGAACAGCTTCACCCTGGCCTGGCTCGTCAACGGCGGGCACGCCGAGGACCAGGCGCGGCTCACCGTCGAGCACGTGGACTGGCTGTCCGGCCTCCCGGTGCTCGGCCGGGAGCGGGGGTGGCTGCTGGCCCACTCCGACACGACCAGCTACCTCGACTACGGCCGGACCGTCGAGGAGGTCAACGACGCGGTCGCCGAGGTCGTCGCCGGTGACGACCTCGAGCAGTGGTGGGAGCTGTTCCGCCGGCTGACCTCGCGGCACGACTACCTCGGCCCCGACGGGCCGCGGGCCGCCGCGCACCTGCTGGGCACCCTCGGCGCGGAGCGCCTCGTGCACGGCCACAGCATCCTCGCCACACTGACCGGCACGCCCTCCGAGGAGGTCACCGGGCCGCTGCGCTACGCCGACGGGCTCGTCCTCGCCATCGACGGCGGCATGTATGACGGTGGCCCCTGCCTGCTGACCCGGCTCGACCGGCTGCCCCGCCCCTGAGCAGCTCCGCGCATCGTGGGGCGGGCTGGGAGGATGGCGGACGTGCGCGTCCTGATCGCTCCCGACAGCTTCACCGGCACGCTGACGGCCACTCAGGCGGCCGAGGCGATCGCCGCGGGCTGGCGACGCCGGGCGCCGCACGACCAGCTCGGCGTGCTCCCCCTGTCGGACGGTGGCCCCGGCTTCCTCGACGTGCTCGGCCGGGTCCTCGACGGCCGCACGGTCAGCGTCGCGGTCAGCGACCCGCTCGGTCGTCCGGTGCCCGCCGCGGTGCTCGTGGTGGAGCAGGGAGGCGAGCGCACGGCATACCTCGAGGCGGCCCAGGCCTGCGGGCTGCACCTGCTCACCCCGGAGGAGCGTGACCCCACCCGCACCACGACCCTCGGTGTGGGGCAGCTGCTCGAGGCCGCGCTCGCACAGGACGTGCGGCGCATCGTCGTGGGGGTGGGCGGCAGCGGCACGAACGACGCCGGCGCCGGGATGCTGGCCGCCCTCGACGCCGGTGACCCGGCCGTGCTGGGCCGTGGCGGGCTGGCACTCGCCCACGCACCCGACCACGCGCTCGCCGGCCTCGCCGCCGTCCGGGAAAGGCTGTCCGGGGTCCGCCTCGTCGCCGCCACCGACGTGGCCTCCCCGCTGCTCGGGCTCAAGGGCGCCAGCGCGGTGTTCGCCGAGGCCAAGGGAGCGACGCCCGAGCAGGCGCAGCAGCTGGAAGCGGCCCTGGGCCGGTTCACCGAGGTGGTCCGGCAGGCGCTGCCGGTGCGCACCGAGCTGCTCAGCGGGGAGGACCGCCGGCTGGACCGCCAGCCCGGTGCCGGGGCCGGGGGAGGGCTCGGGTACGGGCTGCTGCTGCTCGGGGCCGAGGCGCTGCCGGGGGTCGACACCGTGCTGGAGACGGTCGGCTTCGACCACGTGCTGCGCGGGGCCCAGCTGCTGGTCACGGGCGAGGGCAGCTTCGACGCGGACAGCCTGCACGAGACCGTCGTCAGCCGGGCCGCCGAGGCCGCGCTCGCCCACGCCGTGCCGACGGTGGTGCTCGCGGGACAGGTCCACGTGGGGCGCCGGGAGACGATGGCGCTCGGCGTCACCGGCAGCTACGCCGTCGCCGACCGCCCCGAGGACGTGCCGCAGGCGCTCGCCGACCCGGTCGGCACACTCACCGAACGGGCGCGACGGCTCGCCGGGACCTGGTCGCCGGCACGCTGAACCTCCCCGCCCGGTCGCACCCGGCGGGGGTCGCGACGTACGCTGGACACATCGGGAACAGATCCCGAGGTTCGCCGGTTGGCACGGTCGAGCGGTGAGCCGCGGAGTCACCACCCAACACCGACACGCGAAGGACGCATCACATGACTGACCAGGTCGACACCCAGGTCCGCACCGACACCGCCGAGCAGGCCGCACCTGCTGCCGCGCACGGCGTCGTGCTGACCGACGTGGCCGCCTCCAAGGTCAAGAGCCTGCTCGAGCAGGAGGGCCGTGACGACCTTCGCCTGCGCCTGGGCGTGCAGCCCGGTGGCTGCTCCGGCCTGATCTACCAGCTCTACTTCGACGAGCGCAGCCTCGACGGCGACCTGGTCGCCGAGTTCGGTGGCGTCGCGGTCGTGGTCGACCGGATGAGCGCCCCCTACCTCGACGGCGCGACGATCGACTTCGCCGACACGATCGAGAAGCAGGGCTTCACCATCGACAACCCCAACGCGGGCAGCTCCTGCGCCTGCGGCGACAGCTTCAGCTGACCGGCCGGGGCACCCGGGTGGCCCCATGAGGCTCGGACTGCAGGTCCCGGACTTCAC
>DASSKF010000035.1:0-2658 GCA_035690725.1 Segeticoccus sp. | reverse complement strand
GACAGCTGCACCTGCTCGGGGGTGATGCGGTAGCGGGTGGTCATCCAGCGCACCATGCTCAACGCGACCACGGCCACCAGGCCGGCCAGACTCCACCACTGGCCCATGCCGGTGGAGCTCCCGGCGAAGAACAGCCCGATGAGGGCGGGAATGAACCGGCCGACCGCGCGAACCGGGTGGATGAGCAGCATCCGCGGGCTCAGCCGGCGCCAGGCCGAGTCGGCCTCCGGGAGCCCGCTGAGCCGGCCATGCACCGGCCGGCGCGCCTCGGGCGCGGTCTCCGGGGGCGGCGCTGCGCCGCCGTCGGGAGGGCCGGGGTCGGTCACGTCGCGTCCCCGGGGACCTGCTCGGTCGCGACGGTGAGGTCGTGCACCAGGCGCTCGGCGGTCGAGCGGTCGAGCCCGTTGATGTGCAGCGGGCCGGCGGCCGACGCGGTGGTGACCGTGACGTTGGCGAGGCGGAACACCTGCTCGAGGGGGCCGCGCTCCATGTCGACGGTCTGGATCCGGGACAGCGGCGCGATGCGGCGCTCCTGGTTGAACCAGCCGGACTGGGTGTACACCGCCGTCGGCGTCGCCTCCCACCGGTGCACCCGGTAGCGCCACCTCGGCATCACGACCAGGTGGGCGGCCGCGAGCGCGACGGTGACGATGAGCGCGAGCACGCGCCACCCGCGGGCGGTGTCGTCGAGCACCAGCCACACGACCTGGCCGACGACGAGCACGAGCCAGCCCCACAGCGCCCGGACCGTCCAGAACAGGATCGCGCGCCGGCTCACGTGGTGCGCGGGCACTCGCAGCTGCAGGCCCTCCCCTGTCACTGACCCCATGGGCCCAGCCTGCCACGGGTTCACCGGGCGAGGGACTCCCGCAACACCTCGAGGGCACGCCACGTCTCGGCGAAGCTGGTCGACAGGGGGGAGAGGCCGAGTCGGATGCCGTCCGGCTCCCGGAAGTCGGGGATGACGCCCCGCTCCCACAACCGCTGGTTGACCTCGCGGAAGTCGGAGCGCCGCACCGTCACGTGGCCGCCGCGCCGGTCGTCGGCGCGGGGCGAGGCGAGTTGCACGCCGAGCTCGGCCGGCCAGGAGTCGACCACGTCGATCAGGAACCGCGTGAGCAGCTGGGACTTGGCACGGACCGCTTCGATCCCGGCCTCGGCCAGCAGCTCGACACCCACCCGCACGGGCAGCATCCCGACGATCGGCGGCGTGCCGCTGACGAAGCCGCGGATCCCGGCCGCAGGAGTGTAGCCAGGGCCCATCTCGAACGGGTCCCGGCGCCCCATCCAGCCCTGGATCGGCTGGCGCAGCCGCTCCTGCAGGTCCGCGCGGACGTAGCCGAACGCGGGCGCTCCGGGCCCCCCGTTCAGGTACTTGTAGGTGCAGCCGACCGCCAGGTCGACGTCACACGCGTCCAGCTCGACCGGGACGGATCCGACGGAGTGGCACAGGTCCCAGAGCATGAGCGCCCCGGCGCCGTGCACCATCCGGGTGATGGCCCCCATGTCGGCCAGCCAGGCCGACCGGTAGGCCACGTGGCTGAAGACCACCAGGGCCGTGCGCGGTCCGACCGCCTCCTCGACCTGATCGAGGTGGACGCCCTCGGCGGGGTCGGTCTCGATCCACCGCAGCGTCAGCCCGCGCTCGGCGGCGATGCCCTCGAGCACGTAGCGGTCGGTCGGGAAGTTGTCCGTGTCCAGGACCACCTCGGTGCGGTCGTGCTGGGCGTCGACCGCCGCGCGGGCCAGCTTGTAGAGCATGACCGTGGTCGAGTCGGCCACCACCGTCTGCCCGGGAGCGGCCCCGAGGGCCGCCAACGCCAGCAGGTCACCGGTCTGCTCGGGCCAGTCCATCCACTCCTCGGGCCAGCCCCGGATGAGCCGCGTCCCCCACGGGCCCCCGAGGAACTCGGCCATCCGCTCGCGGACGGCACGCGGCGGCCGTCCCAGGGAGTTGCCGTCGAGGTAGGCGACGAGCTGCTCCCCCTGCGGCGGCAGGAACCGGTCCAGGAACGGTGCCAGCGGGTCCCGCCGGTCCAGCTCGGCGGCCCGCTCCCCGAACTCGACCGGACACGCGTTGCGCGACTTCTCTCGGCCGGAACTGCCGAGATCGCTCTCCCCCGACGTGTTCGGTCGGGAGGGGTGGGCGGTCACGAGCGGGACACCTCGGAGATCTCGCCGCGCACGGCATACAGCTCGGGGAAGAAGGTGAGCTCCAGCGCCTTGCGCAGGAACGGCACGCCACTCGACCCCCCGGTCCCCGGCTTGGAGCCGATGATGCGTTCCACGGTGCGCAGGTGCCGGAACCGCCAGAACTGGAAGTTGTCCTCGACGTCGACCAGCTCCTCGCACGTCTCGTAGACGCCCCAGTGGTCGCGTGCGTGCTCGTAGACGTCCTTGAGCACCGGCACGAGATCCGGGTCGAAGCGGTAGGGCTCGGTCCAGTCCCGCTCCAGCCGGCCGGCCGGGATCGCGTAGCCGCGCCGCGCCAGGTAGCGCAGGAACTCGTCGTACAGGCTCGGCTCCTCCAGCATCTGCCGGAGCACCTGCTGGTTGGCCGGGTCGTGGTCGAAGACCGGGATCATGTCGCGCTGCTTGTTGCCGAGGATGAACTCGACGGCGCGGTACTGGTAGGACTGGAAGCCCGAGGAGGTGGCG
>DASSKF010000034.1:0-8503 GCA_035690725.1 Segeticoccus sp. | reverse complement strand
ACTGCGTGCACACCGACATCAACCCGACCGGGATCGTGCCGGACGGTCCGGACCTGACGGTGTGGGGCGAGCCGCACGGGCGGGAGCAGCTCGGCGGTCGCCCGTTCGGCGAGGGCAGCCCGCCCGGGCCGCCGCCCGAGGGGGAGCGGGTCCGGCCCGAGCACAACCCGCTCGTCGACGAGACCGGCATGGTGGTGCCGGCGGAGGCCACGCGCTAGGGTGGAGGACACGACAGGGGAGCGCCCGCAGAGGCGCTGAGAGTGCGAATGCGCAGACCCTCGAACCTGATCCGGCTAGCACCGGCGAAGGGAGTCGAGCTTCTCAGCCCGGTCCACCCGGGCCGGGTCTCCCCTCCTGATGACAGGAGGACCCGCCATGCCCGTACCGTCCCGCGACAGCACCACCCGCGGCCGCGCCGTGCGGCGCGGCAGTGACCACGGCCGCACCGTGCGGCGCGGCGGTGACCACGGCCGCACCGCGCCGGGCACCGGCCCGGCCGCGCGCCGCTCCTGGCGGGTCGTCGACATCGTCGTGGCCAGCGTGCTCGGCGTCGCCGCCGGCGTGGTGTTCTGGGCCTGGGCGGCGGCCTGGACGCCGCTGTCGACCCTGCTGGCGTTCTTCGCGCCGCTCTCCGGGCTGCTCGCCGGGGGCTGGCTGTTCGCCGGACCGCTCGGCGGGCTGGTGATCCGCAAGCCCGGCGCGGCGCTCTACACCGAGCTGGTGGCCGCGGCCGTCGAGGGGATCGCCGGCACCCACTTCGGCGTGTCCGTGCTGCTGTGGGGACTCCTCCAGGGCCTCGGCGCGGAGGCGGTCTTCGCGCTGTTCCGGTACCGCCGGTTCGGCCTGCCCGTCGCGATGCTGTCCGGCCTCGGCGCCGGCGTCGCGGTCGGGCTCCTCGACAACACCTTCACCAGCAACGTGACCTGGGCATTCACCTGGAAGGCGGTCTACTTCGGCAGCGCCGTCGTTTCCGGGATCGTCCTCGCCGGCCTCGGCGCCTGGCTGCTGGTCCGCGGGCTGGCCCGCACCGGCGTGCTGTCGGCGTTCGCCTCGGGGCGCACGGCCCGGGAGGTGTGAGTGCCCCCACCGGTGACGTCGGCCGCCGCCGGGCGGTCCCGCACCCCCGTCGGCACCCGGCCGACGGAGGTGAGCGCGCGCGCCTGGGGCTGGCGGCACGGCGGGCGCAAGCGGTATGCCGTGCGCGGCCTGGACCTGTCCGTCGCCCCGGGCGAGCGCGTGCTGCTGCTCGGCCCGAGCGGGGCGGGCAAGTCCACCCTGCTGCACGGCCTGGCCGGCGTGCTCGGCCAGGACGAGGAGGGTGAGCAGGAGGGCGGGCTGCTCCTCGACGGGCTCCCACCCGCCGACGCCCGCGGCCGCGCGGGGCTGGTCCTGCAGGACCCGGAGTCGCAGGTCGTGCTCGCCCGGGTCGGCGACGACGTGGCCTTCGGCTGCGAGAACCTCGCCGTCCCGCGGGAGCACATCTGGCCGCGGGTGGAGTGGGCCCTGCGGACCGTCGGGCTGGACCTGCCCCTGGACCACCCCAGCTCGGCGCTGTCCGGCGGGCAGAAGCAGCGCCTCGCCCTCGCCGGCGTGCTCGCGATGCGCCCCGGCCTGCTGCTCCTGGACGAGCCGACCGCCAACCTCGACCCCGAGGGCGTCGAGCTGGTCCGGGACAGCGTGCGGAGCGTCGCCGACGAGCTCGGGCTCACCCTCGTGGTCGTCGAGCACCGGGTCGCCGTCTGGGAGGACGTCGTCGACCGGGTCGTGGTCCTCGGCGCGCCGGAGGAGGACCGGACACCGGTCATCGCCGACGGTGCCCCGGCGCGGGTGCTCCGCGGCGGCGGAACCGGCCCGTCGGACGCCGGACGGGCGCGGGAGCAGCTGCACGCGGCAGGGGTGTGGCTGCCCGGGCGACCGCCGGCACTGCCGGTGAGCACTCGGCATACCGGGTCGGGTGGGGGCGAGCCGCTCCTCGGGGCGACGGAGCTGGCGGTCGCGCGCACCCCGCGGGGACCGGTGGCGGCCGCGGACCTGAACGTGCAGGTGCGGGCGGGGCGCTGCCTGGCCGTCGTGGGGCCGAACGGCTCCGGGAAGTCCACCCTCGCCCTGACGCTCGCGGGGCTGCTGCCGGCCCGCAGGGGCCGGGTCACCGCGGAGCCGGCACTGGCGCGGGGGGCCGGTGCGGACCCCTGGCGGTGGCGCGGGCGGGAGCTGGCCCAGCGGATCGGGGTGGTCTTCCAGGAGCCCGAGCAGCAGCTCCTCACCGGGACCGTCGCCGAGGAGGTGGCCTTCGGGCCGCAGCGCACCGGAGTCGCCGACGACGAGGTGGAGGCGCGCGTCGAGGAGCTGCTCGAGCGGCTGCGGCTGTCCCGCCTGGCGCGCGCCCACCCGTTCACCCTGTCCGGCGGGGAGAAGCGGCGGCTGTCCGTGGCCACCGTGCTCGCCACCCGGCCGCCGGTGCTGGTGCTCGACGAGCCGACGTTCGGCCAGGACGCGCGGACGTGGGCCGAGCTGGTGGCCATGCTGCGGGACCTGCGCGACGACGGACGCGCCGTCGTCGTCGTCACCCACGACCGCCCGCTCGTCGAGGCGCTCGCCGACGAGGTGCTGACCCTGGAGGCGCCGTGCTGAGTGCTGCGAACCCGGTGACCAAGCTCGCGGCCGCCCTGGCCATCACGGTCGTGCTGGTGCTGACCGTCGACTGGGTGTCCGCGTCGGTGGCGCTGGCGCTGGAGCTGGCGGCGCTACCGTTCGCGGGGGTCCCCGCCGGACGAGTGCTGCGCCGGTCGACGCCGATCATCGGGGTGGCGCTGCTCGGCGGGGTCACCACGCTGCTGTTCGGGCAGGACTCGGGAGCCGTGCTGCTCACCGTCGGGCCGCTCGAGCTGAGCGAGGGCGCCTGCTGGGCGGCGCTGGCGATCACCATCCGGGTGCTCGCCGTTGCCCTGCCGTCGGTGGTGCTGCTCTCGACGACCGACCCCACCGACCTGGCCGACGGGCTCGCCCAGCGGTTGCACCTGCCGGCCCGGTTCGTGCTCGGAGCGCTGGCCGCCTTCCGGCTCGTCGCGCTCCTCGGCCGGGAGTGGCGCATGCTCGGCCACGCCCGGCGCGCCCGCGGGCTCGGGGGCCGGGGCACGGCGTTCCTGGGCCCGCGCGCCGCCGCCAGCCAGACGTTCGCCCTGCTCGTCCAAGCCGTGCGGCGCGCCACCCGGCTGGCGCTGGCCATGGAGGCGCGCGGCTTCGGGGCCGGCCCCCGCACCTGGGCCCGGCCGTCGAGGTTCGGCGGGGCCGACGTGGTGCTCGGGGTCGGCGGCCTCGTCATCGCCGCCGCGGCCGTCACCGCGGCGGTGCTGCTCGGGACCTGGAACTTCGTGCTGACCTGATTCGCGGGCTCGGGCGCCGGCCCGGCCCCGCGATTCCGCCAGGACAAACTCGGCCGCGTGCCGACTTCTGCTCGGCCCGTCGCGATTCGGGCGGGACAAACTCGGCCGCGTGCCGACTTCTGCTCGGTCCGCCTCCGGCTCACGTGTAGAGGCAGAACGGGTGCCCGGCGGGGTCGAGCAGGACCCGGACGTCGTCCTGGGGCTGGTGGTCCGGCAGCTCAGCACCGAGCGAGACGGCCCGCGCGGTCTCCGCCTCGAGGTCGGTCACCTCGAAGTCGAGGTGCAGCATCATCTGCTGCCGCCCGGACTCACCGGGCCACGTCGGCCGCACGTAGTCGGGGTTGCGCTGGATCGCGAGGTAGGCCACGCCCTCACCCGGGTCGAGGGCGGCGTCGTCCTCGTCCTGCTTGTGCACCGGCCACCCCCGTAGCTCGGAGTAGAACCGCGTCAACGTCGCGACGTCGTCCGTGTCCAGCACGGCCCCCCACCAGTCGTGCCGGTTCCAACGGTCCACGGCGTCACCAGCGGGCCTCGGTTCGGTACCCATGCCCGCGGACCCTACCGCTGAGCGCTTCGCCTCTCGAGGCGATCGCCCCGGCGCGCACGTCGTCATGGTCGCCACCGGCGGCGTCACCGCAGCCACGGGACCGCCGAGCCGAGCACCTGCGCCACCTGCTCCCGGACGGTCTCGCGGTGCGGCACGGCCACCACCTGTCCGGGCTCCACCGGGACGCCACGGTCGACCAACAGCGCGAGTGCCCGCAGCGTGTGCACGGTGTTCGACACAGCCGGAGGGACCGGCCCGCTCCCCCGTGGCCGCACCGTCGCGATCGCCGGGTCCAGCCACGAGGTCGCGTCCACCTCGGACAGGTCCTCTCGGGTGAGCACCTGCCCGACCGCCAGGGCGAGCCGTTCGTGCTCCTGGTCGTGCCAGACCGCCTCGGCGGGGGCCAGCATGCGTCGCAACGCCAGGTCGAGCATCCGGCGGGGCTCGACACCGGGCCGGCGACCGAGCACGCCGAGCAGGTCGGCACCGTGGGCGACGGCGTGCAGCCAACCGAGGTGCGCGTCATACCCGCGGACGTCCCGCTCGTGCACATACCACTGCTCGAACGCATCCAGCCAGCGCGCCTCACACACGTCGCGGGTGGCGACGATGACGGCCAGGACGAGTGGGGCGAAGGTGCGGGCCTGGATGCGCTCGTCGGCCAGCCGACCGGCCATCTCGTCACCGAGCGGCCGCAGTGAGGCGGACGGCACCTGCCCGCGCTCGATCCACGTCACCAGGGTGGAGAAGCCGAGCTCGTCCCGGACCAGCGGGTCCGGGGAGGCGAGCATCTCCACCAGCTCGTTGACCAGGCGGTCGACCGAAACACCTTGGGGAACAGCGAAGTCGGACGCCACCACCTGCTGCCAGTCGGTCACGACGAGGTCCGTGCCTCTGCCTCGGCGATCCGCTTGATCGCCGTCAGGGCGGCCGGGATCCCGGCTCGCGCCTGCCGCGTGCGCAGCTCGATACGCTCTGGGGCAGCGTCGCCGTACTTGTCGTGGAACATCTCGATGCCCGTGGGGCGGAACTCCCAGGACTCGGTCAGCCGGGTGCCCTGTGCCTCCGGCTCGAGGGTGTATCCCCACCGCACGAACCGTCCGCCGACGAGCCACGCGAACTCGCGGCCGCGTTCAGCGGTGATCACCTTCGACTCGGTCTGCCAGGATGCCCCGTCCGCCTCGTTGCGGCCGTGGAACCAAGCACCCACGCCCCGCTTCTCGTCGCGCCACCAGCACTCCCGGCAGATCGGGCTCCACTCGCCCGTGCGGGTCACGTCGGACACGAGGTCGTAGAGCGCCTCGGGGCTCGCGCCCACGAGGACGGAGTCGGTGTGCCGTGGGGTCTCCATGGCGCAACAGTGTGCCCAGCGGGGCGCACCAGCGAGCGCAGCGGCGACCCGGAGGCCGAGCAGAAGTCGGCACGTAGCCGGGTTCGTCCGGCGGACTCGCCGGGAGGCCGGGCAGATGTCGGCACGCGGCCGAGTTCGTCGTCGTGCGCGACCGCGAACGCGCGCAATCAGAGGCCGGCCGACTCCAGCAGCCGCAGCCACACCTCGCTCATCGTCGGGAACGACGGCACCGCGTGCCAGAGCCGGTCGAGCGGGACCTCCCCGACCACCGCGATCGTGGCGGCGTGGGCCATCTCCTGCACGTCCTGCCCCACGAACGTGGCGCCGACCAGCACGCCGCGGTCCTCGTCCACGACCAGGCGGGCGTGGCCGGCATACCCGTCGGCGTGGAGGGCGGCACCGGCGACCGAGCCGAGGTCGACGTCCAGGGTGCGCACGCGCAGGCCGCGCTCGGTCGCGGCGTCGCGGGTCAGTCCCACCGCGGCGACCTCGGGATCGGTGAAGACGACCTGCGGCGGACCGAGGTGGTCGGCCCACGCGCGCATGCCCGGCCCGTCGTCAGGCCGGCCGGCGGCGCGTGCGGCGATCACGTCACCACAGACCCGGGCCTGGTACTTGCCCATGTGGGTCAGCAGGTTGCGCCCGGTCACGTCGCCGCAGGCGTAGAGCCACCGGCCCGGGACGGAGGTCACCTCCATCGCGTCGTCCACGACGAGGTGGCCGCGCTCGTCCGTGGCAGCCCCCACCGAGTCCAGGCCCAGGCCGTCCGTGGCGGGCGTGCGGCCGAGGGCAGCGAGCAGCTCGTCCCCGGTGACGGTGCCGCCGTCGTCGCACTGCACGGTGACCTCCCCGCCCGGGCGGGGCCGCTCGACCCGGACGGCCTCCACCCCGAGCCGTACGTCCACGCCGGCGGCGTGGAGCCCGTCCGCCACCAGCTCAGCGGCGACGTCCTCGGTGCGCCCGAGCAGGCGCGGTCCGCGTTCGAGCAGGGTGACGTGTGAGCCGAGCGCCGCGTAGGCGGTCGCCATCTCGCAGGCGACGACGCCACCGCCGAGGACCACCAGGTGCGAGGGGACCACCGACGACGTGGTGGCCTCCCGGTTCGTCCAGGGCTTCGCGTCCCGGAGGCCGGGGATGTCGGGGAGCGCGGGCTCGCTCCCGGTGGCGACCACCACGGCCACCCGGGCCTCGTGGCGGCGCCCGTCGACCTCGACCACGCGTTCGCCGACCAGGCGTGCCTCACCCCGGAGCAGGCCGATGCCGGCGTCGTCGAGCCAGCTGACCTGGCCGCTGTCGTCGAGGTGGGAGATCCACGTGTCGCGGCGGTGCAGCACCGCCGAGGGCGCCAGGTGTGCCCCGCTCACGCCCTCGACGCGGGACGCCGCCTGCCGGGCGTGGACCGGACGGAGCAGGGCCTTGCTCGGTGTGCACGCGTAGTAGCTGCACTCACCACCTACCAGCCGGCGCTCGACGACCGCGACGCTCAGCCCGTCCCGGCCGGCGCGGTCGGCGGCGTTCTCGCCCACCGGCCCGGCCCCGATCACGATGACGTCGTAGGGGTCGGCCGCGGCTGTGCTCTCCATCCGGGCGACGCTAGCCGCTCCGGGCGCTCACGGCACCTGCGCGCGGCACGGTGCCGAGCTCGTCCCGGTGGCCTGGGCTGGGTGGGGGCAGAAGTCGGCACGGTGCCGAGCTCGTCCCGGTGGCCTGGGCTGGGTGGGGGCAGAAGTCGGCACGGTGCCGAGCTCGTCCTGCCCCGCCGGTCGCCGTGGCGCCGACTGCTCGCCTCAGGCTGCTTTGCTCGGTTCAGGCCGCTTCCGAGCGCCCGACACGCCGTCTGAGGCGAGCAAAGCGGTACGAGGCGAGCACACGGGCGTCGGCGGCGCCGCGCAGCGCCCGCCGGGCGAGGGGCAGCCCGCGGTCCCACACGGCATACCAGGGGGAGAGGGGACGGTCCCAGGTCCCGGCGAGCAGGTCCTCGTGGTCGGCGAACCCCTCCTTGAAGTGGCTGATGCCGTCGTTGAGCAGCCCGTTCACGTCGTAGCGCCGCACCCCGCGCTCCCGGATCGCCCGGATCGCGTGCCACTTGAGCGCGTAGTTGGCCCGCAGCCGCTGTCCCTCGTCGGTCATCCCGCCGTAGAGCTCGAACGCGGTCTCGGCGCTGGCCGCCAGCCACACGAACGCGACCGGAGACCCGCCGGAGAAGGCCGCGAAGACGGGGGAGTGCTCTCCGAGCATCCGCGCCACGTCGCGGTAGTAGCCGTCCGCGTGCAGCCCGAAACCGGCTCGCTCGGCGGTGTCCCGGTAGACCGCGAGGCACGCCTCGAGCTCCGCCGGCGCCGTCACCGCGCGGACGTCGAGGTCCTCCCGGGCGGACTTGCGAATGTACTGACGGGTCTTCTTGGCCATCGCCTTCATCAGCTCGTCCTCGTCCCTGGTCAGGTCGAGGATGAGGGTCCGCGGGATGAGGATCGTGTTGTCCGAGCGGCGCCAGCCGGACGACGTCGCGCCGGTCGGCAGCTGCTCCCAGTCCGGCTCGACCGTGAGCGCCACCGAGCTGTGGGTGCGTCGGACGTGCTCGGCCACCGCGTCCAGCACCGCGAGGCGGCCCGGCTCGGCGCCGACCGGCCCCCGCGGCACGTAGGCCAGCGACTTCAGCGGGAACGGCAGCGGCCGCAGCAGCACCTGGGCACCGCCCACCGGCCCACCGCCGGCACCACCGTTGGCGCCACCGTCGGAGCCGGCACGCACCAGCACCCGCTCGACCCGCCAGCCGTGCGCCGCCTTGGCCTCGCCCCAGCCCCACAGCTGCAGCGGGTGCCCACCGCTGGTGAGGACGAACTCGTCCCAGGCGGACCGGTCCTCGCAGACCTCGATCGGGTGGGCCACGGCAGCTCTCCAGGGCAGGTGACAGGGCGCGGACTACCTTACGATCAGGCTGTGGACGGCGAGGGAGGCGCACCGTGGGTGCCGGGCGGCCCACCCCTGTATGCCGTGAGCGACCTCCACGGCCACCTCACCCGGGTGCGCGGGGCCCTGACCGAGGCCGGGCTCACCGACGGCGACGACCGGTGGACCGGCGGGGACGCGGTGCTGTGGGTGCTCGGCGACCTGATGGACCGGGGGCCGGACGGCATCGGCGTCCTCGACCTCGTCCAGTCGCTGCAGCGGCAGGCGGCCGAGCAGGGAGGAGCGGTGCACGCGCTGCTGGGCAACCACGAC
>DASSKF010000033.1:0-62005 GCA_035690725.1 Segeticoccus sp. | reverse complement strand
CGTCTCCGAGGACCACGCCGTGCCGACCGTCACCGTCAACATCTGGGTCGGCGTCGGCTCCCGGCACGAGCCGGAGGGGCGGACCGGCTTCGCCCACCTCTTCGAGCACCTGATGTTCCAGGGGTCGGCGAACGTCGCCGGCGGTGAGCACTTCCGGGCCCTCATGGCCGAGGGCGGCCGGCTCAACGCCACGACCTCCTTCGACCGCACCAACTACTTCGAGACCGTCCCGAAGGGGGCCTTCGAGCTGGCGCTGTGGCTGGAGGCGGACCGGCACGGGCGGCTGCTGGAGGCGGTCACCCAGGAGAACCTGGACAACCAGCGCGACGTCGTCAAGGAGGAGAAGCGCCAGCGCTACGACAACGTGCCCTACGGCACCGCGCTGAGCGACGTCTATGCGACCGTCTTCCCCAAGGGGCACCCGTACCACCACCCGACCATCGGCGCGATGGAGGACCTCGACGGCGCCGGCCTCGAGGACGTGCACGCCTTCTACCGGCGTCACTACCGGCCGGACAACACCGTGCTGACCGTCGTGGGTGACATCGGCGCGGACGAGGCGTTCGACGCGGTGGAGCGCCACGTCGGCATGCTGCCCGCCGGTGGGGTGGAGTCGCGGGAGCCGGTCGACGCGCTGGCCCCGCTGGCCGAGCCGGTCCGCCTGGAGCGGGAGGCGGACGTGCCGCACGACCGGCTCTACCTCGGCTTCCGGCTGCCCGTCGACGGGACCCCGCAGTTCCGGGCGGCGACGCTGGCGCTCGACTGCCTCGGTGGCATGGCGATCTCCCGGCTCTACCGGCGCGTGGTGCGGGGCGACGAGCTCGCGACGCACGTGGTCGCCCACGGCATGGGGCTGGTCGACGGCGTCTCGCTCGGGCTGGTCGTCGTGGACGTCGCCGAGGGGACCAACCCGGCCGACGCCGAGCAGGCGGTGTGCGAGGAGCTGCAGCGCTTCGCCGAGACCGGGCCGACCGACCTCGAGCTCGAGGCCGCGCTCTCCCAGACCGAGCGGTCCTGGCTGTCCGCGCTCGCCGCCCAGGACGAGCGAGCCGACCTCGTCAGCCGCTACACCCTGCTGCACGACGACCCCGAGTTCGTCAACACGTTCCCGGACCGGCTGCGCGAGGTCACCGCGGAGCAGGTCCGCGAGGTGGCGGCGCGATTCCTGCTGCCGGAATGCCGCGCCGTGGTGGCCCACCTGCGCGCCGCCGGCGACGACGAGGGAGGCACCGCGTGACCACCGCACCGGCCGAGCAGGTCCTGCCCGAGCGGCCCACCGTGCCGCCCGCCGAGCCCTGGACGTTCCCCGAACCCACCCGGCACCGGCTCGACAACGGGGCCGAGGTCGTCGCCTACGACATCCCCGGGCAGTACGTCGTCTCCGTGCGCGTCGCCATCGACGCGCCGCTGCACACCGAGCCCCGTGACCGGGAGGGCGTCGGCACCGTCGCCGCCCGCACCATGGACGAGGGCACCCGCTCCCACAGCACCGACGAGATGGCCGAGGAGCTGGAGCGGGCGGGGATCGCGATCGGCGCCGGGATGGCCGAGTCCGGCCTGGTCGTCGACGTCGACGTGGCCCCGCGGCACCTCGGGCGCGCGCTGGAGCTGCTGACCGAGTTCCTCTCCGAGCCGACCTTCCCCGAGGCCGAGGTGGCCCGCCACGTCCGAGCCCGCCTCGCCGAGATCGAGCACGAGCGGGCGGCGCCGGTCAGCCGGGCGGCCCTGGAGTTCCTGCGCACCTACTTCGACCCGGCCGACCGGGCCGCGCGCCCGGCCGCCGGCGGCCGGGAGACCGTCTCCCGCATCACCCGCGACGACGTGGCAGCCTTCCACGCCGCCCACGTCCACCCCTCCCGGGCCGCCCTCGTGGTCGCCGGCGACCTGTCCGGACTCGACCTCGACGGCGAGCTGGCGCGCACGGTCGGGACGTGGGCCGACGACGCTCCCGAGCCGGACCGGCCCGAGCCCCCGGGCCGACGGCGTCGGCGCAGCGACGCCGCGCGCATCGTGTTCGTGGACCGGCCGGGATCGGTCCAGACCGCGCTCTACGTGGGCTGTCCGGGACCGGACCGGCGCACGAAGGCCGGCTGGTCGGCATACAGCGTCCTGGGGTTCGTCCTCGGCGGCTCCCCGAACGCGCGGATCGACGCCGTGCTGCGGGAGGAGAAGGGGTTCACCTACGGCATCCGGTCCAGCTTCCGTCCGCACCACCGGGGCGGGCTCTTCCTCACCACCGGCACGGTGCGCGGGGACGCGACCGCGGAGTCGGTCGGGCTGCTGCTCGACATCCTCGACGGCGGTCGCGAGGGGTTCACCGAGGAGGAGACCCGCGCGGGCGCGGACTACATCGGGCGCACTGCGCCCGGCCGGTTCGCGACCGCCGACGCCGTCGCCGACGAGGCGGCGCTGCTCGCCCTGGACGGGCTCACCACCCGGTTCACGACCGACACCCTGGCCGGCCTCGAGGACCTGGACGCGCAGGCGCTCGGAGACGCCTACGACCGCTACGTGACGGGGGAGTGGACCGTCGTGGTGGTCGGCGACGCACAGCAGTATGCCGACCCGGTGCGCCAGCTGGGCCGCGGCGAGGTGACCGTCGTCCCCCTCTGAGAACCCTTGCGGCCGTTGCCGGTTGCCTCAGTCGCCGAGCCGGGCGAGGACCTCCTCGTGCAGCAGGCCGTTGGTGCTCACCCCGTTTCCCCCGAACGGTCCCTCCGCGCCCTCCAGGGAGGTGAAGCGACCGCCCGCCTCGGTGACGATCGGCGCGAGCGCGGCCATGTCGTAGAGCGCCAGCTCCGGCTCGGGCGCGATGTCGACGGCACCCTCCGCGACGAGCATGTGCGACCAGAAGTCGCCGTAGGCCCGGCTGCGCCAGCACGCGTCGCACAGGTCCAGCAGCGCGTCCTGCCTCCCGCGCTCGCGCCAGCCGCGCAGGCTGGACCACGAGATCGACGCGTCCTCGAGCCGGGACACCTTGGAGACGTTGATGGCCTTGGCGTTCATGAGGCTGCGGCCGGTCCAGGCGCCGGAGCCCTTCGCCGCCCACCAGCGTCGTCCCAGGGCCGGTGCCGCGACCAGGCCGAGCACGGCCTCGTCGCCGTCGACGAGCCCGATGAGGGTGGCCCAGACCGGCACGCCGCGGACGTAGTTGTGGGTCCCGTCGATCGGGTCGATCACCCAGCGCCGGGGGCCGTGGCCGGTCGTCTCCATCTCCTCGCCCTCGACGGCGTCGCGCGGCCGGGTCCGCCCGAGCTGGTAGCGGATGAGCTCCTCGGCCTCCCGGTCGGCGTCGCTGACGAGGGTGAGGTCCGGCTTGGTCTCGACGACGAGGTCCTCGGCCTTGAAACGGGACGTCGTCAGCCGCTCCACGTTGTCGGCGAGCACGTGGGCGAGGCGGAGGTCGTCGTCGTATCGGGGCACGGCGGCAGGCTAACCGGTCGCCGGAGGCGCGCGTGGGAGCACCGCCGCTGCCGCCGGCCCCGTCAGTCGCCCGCCTGCGGGTTGCGGGTCTCGAGCAGCCGACGCAGCGACTCGAGGCGGGAGGGCCCGGCAGGGCCGGCGTGGCCCCCGGCGACCCACCCGTCGAGCGCGCACTCCGGCTCGTCGTGGGTGCACCCCCGGGGACACCCGGCCGTGCCCGGCCGGAGGTCGGGGAAGTGGTGGATGATCCGGTCCGGGTCGACGTGCGCCAGCCCGAAGGACCGGACACCCGGGGTGTCGACCACCCGCCCGTCGTCGTTCGGCAGGGGGAGGGCCACGGCCGAGGTGGAGGTGTGCCGTCCCCGCCCCGTGACGTCGTTGACCTCGCCGGTCGCCCGCCGGGCCTGCGGCACCAGGGCGTTGACCAGCGTCGACTTGCCGACGCCGGAGTGGCCCACGAGCACGCTGAGCCGCCCCCGCAGGTGCTCGCGCACGTCGCCGAGACCGGTGAGCTCGCCGCTGTCGGGCTCCGGCATGGCGGTCACGACGTGGGGGACCTCCAGCGGCGCGTAGCGCTCGAGGAACTCGGCGGGGTCGACCAGGTCCGCCTTGGTGAGCACCAGCAGCGGGTCCATGCCGGCGTCGTAGGCCGCGACGAGGCAGCGGTCGATCAGCCGGGGTCGCGGTTCCGGGTCGGCGACGGCCGTGACGACCACGAGCTGGTCGGCGTTGGCGACGATGACCCGCTCGACGGGGTCGGTGTCGTCGGCGGTGCGCCGCAGCACCGACGTGCGCGGCTCCGTCCGCACGATGCGGGCGAGCGTGCCGTCCCCGCCGGACACGTCGCCGACGAGGGCGGACCGGTCGCCGACCACGACGCTGGTGCGGCCCAGCTCGCGGGCCTTCATCGCCGTGACCACACGGTCGTCGACCAGCACCGTGTAGCGGCCGCGGTCCACGGCCGTGACCAGCCCCACCACCGCGTCCTCGTGGCGGGGGCGCTCCTTCGTCCGGGGACGCGAGCCCCTCCTGCCGGGGCGGATCCGCACGTCGCTCTCGTCGTAGTCGCGACGGCGAGGCGTCACCAGCGGCCCTCCGGGTCGGTGGCCAGGGGCCGGCGCTGCTCGACCGGCTCGCCCACCTCGTCGACCGAGCACAGCTCGGTCGACCGGGTGTGGCCGGACAGCAGGTCCGCCCACATGCCCGGGAAGTCGGGCAGTGTCTTGCCGGTGGTGGCGATGTCCTCGACCTCGAGGCCGGGAACCGCGAGGCCGAGCACCGCCCCGGCCATCGCCATCCGGTGGTCGGCGTAGGTGTGGAACACCCCGGGCCGCAGGGGTTTCGGCACGATGAACAGCGAGTCGTGCGACTCCTCGACCTGCGTGCCGAGTGCCGTCAGCTCGCTGGCGAGGGCGTGCAGCCGGTCGGTCTCGTGGCCGCGCAGGTGGGCGATGCCACCCAGCCGGGACGGGGAGGTGGCGAGCGCCGCGAGTGCCGCGACGACCGGGGTGAGCTCGCCGACGTCGTGCAGGTCGACGTCGAGTCCCACGACCGGCCCCCCGCCCCGCACGGTCAGCCCGGAGCGGTCGAGCAGCACGTCCGCCCCCATGGCGTCGAGGATGTCCCGCAGGGCGTCCCCGGCCTGGGAGGTGTGCTGGGGCCAGCCCGGGACCCGGACGCAGCCCCCGGCGACGAGCGGTGCGGCCACGAACGGCGCAGCGCCGGACAGGTCCGGCTCCACCTGCACCTCGAGGGGGTGGATCTCACCGGGTTCGACCCGCCAGGTGTCGGCCTCGACGTCGTCGACGACCGCCCCGGCGTCGCGCAGCACCTCGACCGTCATCCGCACGTGCGGGGCGCTCGGCACCGGGTCGCCGCGGTGGACGACCGTGACGCCGTCGTCGAAGCGCGGACCGGCCAGCAGCAGCGCGGAGACGAACTGCGAGCTGGCCGAGGCGTCGACAACGACCCGGCCGCCGTGCACGGACCCCCGGCCCGCGACGGTGAACGGCAGGTGCCCACGACCGTCGTCGGACACGGTCACCCCGAGGTCCCGCAGCGCGCCGAGCAGGGGCCCCATGGGGCGGGCCCGGGCGGCGGGGTCGCCGTCGAAGCCGACCTCTCCGTCGGCGAGCGCGGCCACCGGCGGCAGGAAACGCATCACCGTCCCGGCGAGGCCGCAGTCGACGCTCGCCGCGCCGGCCAAGGTGGCGGGGGTGATCAACCAGTCGGGACAGTCCGGGTCGTCACCGGCGTAGTCCTCCACCCCGGCGCCGAGCGCACCCAGCGCCTCGGCCATCAGCAGGGTGTCACGGGAGCGCAGGGGTCGGCGCAGCCGTGAGGTACCGGCCGCGAGCGCGGCGAGGACGAGGAAGCGGTTGGTCAGGGACTTGCTGCCCGGCAGGGAGACGCTCGCGTCGAGCGGGTCGGTGGCCGCCGGGGCGGTCCAGTGGGTGCTGCCGGGCTCGGGAGGATGGTCAGGCACGTCGAGCAGGCTCAAGCGACCGCATCGTGGGCCTGGCTGGCGGCGAGCTTGGCCTCGCGGCGGGCCGCCTTCGCCGCCCGCTTGAGCTCCCGGCGGGTGCGCCCCGCACCGCGCGCGCCCTCGTCGAGCAGGTGCTGCGCGCGCCAGGACAGGCCGGGCTTGCCGGCGGTGTCGACCGCGGCGATGAGGACCCCGCCGAGCAGGCTGAGGTTCTTGAAGAACTGGACCTTCTGCTGGGCGCGCTTGTCCGGGTCGTCGATCTCCCAGAACCGGTGCGCACCGATCGTCGTCGGCACGAGGGTTCCGGCGAGCACCAGCGCGGAGGCGCGCGGCATCTTGCCCAGGGCCAGCATCGTGCCGGCGCCCACCATGACCGCACCGTTGACCCGCACCAGCGTCTGCGGGTCGTCCGGGAGCCCGAGCCTCTCGCTGACCTTCTGGAGCATGTCCTCGACGGCCGGTGCCTTGCTCTGCGGGTGGCGCAGCTGGTCCAGCCCCCCGACCAGGAACATCGACGCGAGCATCGGGCGGGCGAGACGGCGGACCAGGGTCATCGTGCAGCTCCTTCGTGACGGGTCATCGAGACCTACCGTAGCCGCTCCCCGCACCCCGACTCCTCGCCGTCGCGGCACTCCTGCACCGTCGTCGCCCCCGGGCTCTACGCTGAGGCGCCATGTGTGGACGGTACGCGGCCAGCGCGCACCCGGACGACCTCGTCGAGGAGTTCGAGGTCGACGAGGACCGCACCGACGAGCGCACCCGGTCGGTCCTCGTCACCCCGCAGGACCCGCCGGTCGGTGCCCCCGACCACAACATGGCGCCGTCCAAGCAGGCGCCGGTCGTCCTCACCCGCGCGCCCCGCATCCCGGCCGAGGGGTGTGCCGAGCCGCTCCCTCCCCGCCGGCAGCTGCGGTTCCTCACGTGGGGCCTGGTGCCGTCCTGGGCGCGCGACCCGAAGATCGGGATGCGGATGATCAACGCCCGCGCCGAGGAGCTGCTCGACAAGCGCGCGTTCGCCAAGGCCGCGCTGGCGCGCCGCTGCCTGGTCCCCGCCGAGGGCTGGTACGAGTGGCAGGCGAGCCCCACGGCCACCGACCGCAGGGGCACGCCACGCAAGCAGCCGTTCCTCGTCCGCCGGGCCGACGGGCGGTCGCTGGCGATGGCCGGTCTGTACGAGTTCTGGCGGGACCGCTCGCTCCCGCCGGACCACCCCGACGCGTGGGTGGCGAGCTACAGCGTCATCACCACCGCCGCCGAGCCGGGCCTCGACCGGCTGCACGAGCGCCAGCCCCTCGTTCTGGAGCCCGAGCACTGGCAGCAGTGGCTCGACCCCGCGACGACCGACCGGGACACGGTGGCGAAGCTGCTCCAGTTCGAGGAGCCCGGGCGCTTCGACGCCTGGCCGGTCAGCCCGGCCGTCGGCTCGGTGCGCAACAACGGCCCCGAGCTGGTCCGGCCCCTCGGCCGCGACCAGCTCGTCGGCGTCGTCGACCCCATGACCGGCGAGATCATCGGAGGATGAGCAGATGACGACCACCTCACCCGTGCGCACCTCCAGCCGGGAGGTCGAGACGGAGACCGGCCCGGCCCGCGTCCACCTGCACCGGCCCGCGCACGCGCGCGGGTCGGTCGTGCTCGGTCACGGCGCCGGTGGCGGCGTGGAGGCCCCGGACCTGCTCGCCCTCACCCACCTCGCCGACGACGGGTGGCTCGTCGCGCGCGTCGAGCAGCCGTGGCGGGTCGCCGGCAAGCGGGTGGCGCCGGCCCCGCCGAGGCTCGACGTGGCCTGGCTCGCCGTGCTGGCAGCACTCACCTCCGGCCGCTGGGCGGTGCCCGGCCCACTCGTCGTCGGGGGCCGCAGTGCGGGGGCGCGGGTGGCGTGCCGCACCGCGGCCCAGGTCGGCGCGGACGCGGTCCTGGCGCTGTCCTTCCCGCTGCACCCGCCCGGCAAGCCGGACACGTCCCGGGCGCACGAGGCGCAGCTGGTCGTCGACGCACGGACGCCGCTGGGCGTCATCCAAGGACGGAAGGACCCGTTCGGCACGCCGGACGAGGTCTCCGACGCGCTGCCCGGCGTGCCGGTGTTCCCCGCCCAGGGGGCGCACGGGTTCTCCGGTGACGCGGGCGACGTGCTCGACGAGGCGCGAGCCTGGCTCGACCGCTTCTGACCCATCCGCCGACCTCGGGACTTTGCCCGCAACCTCGGGAGATCCCCGCGAACCTCGGGGGATCCCCGCGAACCTCGGGACTCTGCCCGCAACCTCGGGACTCTGCGTTCGACCTCGGGACTTTGCCCCCCGGTCACCAGCTCCGGTCGCTGACGTCGGGACCGGTCAGCGTTCACCCGGCCGTGTCCGCGGACAGTGCCAGCCGTCTCGGCGCGCGTCCCGGCGACGCGCACGCGTGTGGTCCTGCCGCAACCGCCCGGCGAGGCCTCCCACGAGCGGGTCGCGCAGGTCCTCCTTCGTGAACACACCGACCGTGAGGTTGAGCCGCTCCAGCTTGGCCACCCGTTGCCGGTCGAGCTCGGGCTGGTCGCCCTCCGCGTGGTAGCCGCCGTCGAACTCCGCCACGTAGCCGCACCCCCGCTCGAAGACGTCGACGCGGGCCACGAAGTTGCCCCGGAGGTCGAAGATCTCGGCGTTGCTGACGGGGTCCGGTAGGCCGGCCTCGTGCCAGTGCCACCGCAGCTCGCTCTCCTTCGGCGACTCGCTGCGGCCCGTGCCGAGCGGCGCGACCTCACGGAGGAGGCGGATCCCGCGGCGCCGCGGCATGCGGGCGATGACCGCCTGGAGTGAGGCGGGCGTGACGAGTCCGAACCGCAGGCCCATGTCGACGGCAGCCAGTGCCCGGGGCGGCAGGTGGTGCCACCGTGCGAGGTCGGCCACCGTGCGGCTCGGCGATGTCACCGGGTGGCCGTCGACCTCGACCACGTCCTCCGGGGCGACGGTGCTCCACCGCAAGGACAGCCCGTTCCGCTGGTAGGCGCCACTCTTGTCCGGCACACAGAAGCCGACCGGCAGCGATGTGTCCCCGTCGGAGGTGCCGTCCAGGAACGGCTCCGGTATGCCGTGCACCACCCCGGCAGCCCACCCACTCAGGACCGCGCCCGCGGGGGCCGCCCGGAGCGCCGCGGCGATCCGGGCGCGTCGTGGCTCGTGGTGACCGGAGCTGCCGCGCAGCCCCCACAGCCCGTCGGCCGAGGGGGATCGGTCGATCCGGTCCCGGTCCCAGCCCCGCTCGCGTAGCTCCGCACAGGTCTGTATGCCGTGCACGCGGTCCTCCTCCTCGCCTGCTGTTCCTGCCCAGCAGCCTCGGCGCCGAGGGGCGCCGGCGGAAGGTGAGGCTTCGGGGGTGTGGAGGCTCACGGCATACGGGCGGTCCTTGGGGACGACCGCAAGCTCGCGAGGTCGGCGGGAGAGCCCCGAGGTCCGCGGGGAAGTCCCGAGGTTCGCGGGGAAGTCCCGAGGTTCGCGGGGAAGTCCCGAGGTTCGCGGGAGAGTCCCGAGGTCGGCGGGGAATGAGGGGATCGGTGGTCGCGTTGTCCCGGGTGACCGCCGCCACCGTCTGAAGGAGTCGTCTGCGTGTTCGTTGCGGAGCTGGCACCGAACCAGCGAGCCGAGCAGACCAGCACCTGGTCGGGTTCCGGCTCGGGGGAGCCGACCGTCTCGGGCAGAGACCGTCACCGTGCCGGGCTAGGCTGGCAGGCGATGACAGAGGACCAGACGACCACCACCGGCTCCCGGGTCGACCTCGACACGGAGACGTCCGAGGAGCGCACGGCGCGTTTCGAGCGCGAGGCGATGCCGTTCTTGGACCAGCTCTACAGCGCCGCCCTGCGCACCACGCGCAACCCGACGGACGCCGAGGACCTGGTGCAGGAGACGTTCACCAAGGCCTACGCCGCCTTCCACCAGTACCGGCCCGGCACCAACCTCAAGGCCTGGCTGTACCGGATCCTCACCAACACCTACATCAACAGCTACCGCAAGAAGCAGCGCCAGCCGCAGCAGTCGGACGCGGCCGAGATCGAGGACTACCAGCTGCACCGGGCCGAGGCGCACAGCTCGTCCGGCCTGCGCTCGGCCGAGACCGAGGCACTGGACCACCTGCCCGACTCCGACGTGAAGCGGGCGCTGCAGGAGATCCCGGAGGACTTCCGGCTGGCGGTCTACCTCGCCGACGTCGAGGGGTTCGCCTACAAGGAGATCGCCGAGATCATGGACACCCCGATCGGCACCGTCATGTCGCGGTTGCACCGGGGCCGCCGCCAGCTGCGGGAGCTGCTCACCGACTACGCCCGTGAGCGCGGGTTCATCCGGGAAGGATCGAGGGCATGAGCTGCGGTGGGTCGGCCCACGGCGCCGCGGGCAGCCACGGCGACGGCACGGACTGTGACGAGGTCGTGCTGAAGATCTACGAGTACCTCGACGGGGAGATGGGCCCGGGCGACTGCGCCCGGATCCGGCAGCACCTGCAGGAGTGCGCGCCCTGCATGGACGAGTACGAGCGCGACCAGGTGCTCAAGGCGCTCATCCGGCGCTCCTGCGCCTGCGAGCCGGCTCCGGTGGCACTGCGCACCCAGATCCTCGCCCGCATCACCAGCGTGACGGTCACCCAGCGGACGGTTCGTCCGGAGGACTGACCGCGCCCGGCACGGGAGAGGCCTCGCACCCCGGTAGGGTGCGAGGCCTTCGCGTTGGTCAGCTGGCCTGCTCAGGCGTTGGGCTTCTTGCCGTGGTTGGCGGCGTTGCCCTTGCGGGAGCGGCGCTTGCGGGCGCGCTTGCTCATGTCGTGCTCCGTTCGTCGGTGGTGTCAGCCGGGCCCTCCTGGGGGTCGGCCGGCGCGACTCGGGTGGAGCCGCCGAGGGGGCCCATTCTCGCACAGCGACGGTCGTCGGCCGGTCGTCGCAGCCACGACCGGCCACAGTTCGATCGGTGATTGGTCACGACAGCAGGCAAGCACGGGAAAACATGGGCAAAAGCAGGTATGCGGTGACAACTCGCTCACCCTTTTCGCCCGGGATACGTCAAAGGCGCCTGATCGGCAGGCCAGAACTCGCTCTACAGCGTGACAACATGAGACGCTTGCTCCGCCGGATCACCGGCTCACCCCATGGGGGGAACACCAGCACAGCCCGGGGATTCCCTGACCCGGAAAGGACCTACGAAATGTCAACCTTCCTCTCCCTCTTCCAGTCGATGTTCTCGGCGTCGGAGCCCACGAGCCTGCCCCAGGGCATCTGGGCTTGGAACCCGTGATCGCTTGACTAGCGTCTCGTAGATGGCGTCAGATGCCGGAGTGTCTCCGGCCAGCGACGCAAGCCACGAGAGCCGGCCGGAGCGTCCCCCCCGTGGGGGCGCCCCGGCCGCGTCTGTGTGGGGGTACAGTGCGGCGCTCCTCGCGCTGGCTGGGGGGCTCGTTGTGCTGGGCTGGTGGCTGGATCCCTCCTCGTTCTCGCGGACGGACTCCGTCCCGCTCGTGGTACTGGCAGCGATCGGCATCGTGGGTGCCTCGCTGCGCGAGAGTGAGGTGGAGTCCGGCGTCTCACTGTCGGTCGGCAGCATCGTCTTCGTCGCTGCCATCGGGATGGCCGGACCACTCGGTGGCGCGGTGGTTGCTGGGGTCAGCCAACTTCTTGAGTTCAACAAGCTGAAGAGCTCTGTTCGCTTGTTCAACACCGCCATGGCGGCGGCGGGCGGTGCGGTGGGCGGAGTCGTCTACCTGCTCATCGGTGGATGGACCACCATCTCGAAGACCGCAGGTGTCGGAGAGCTGCTCCTCTGGGTCGGGCTGCCGTTGGTTGTTGCGGACTTCGCCCTCGCGGTCGCCAACGCCGCCTTCCTGGGCGGTGTCATGCGACTGACCCAGGGAACGTCGGTGGCGTCTTTCGTGACGCGCATGTTGACGAGCTTCGGGCTGTCGTACATCGGCTACGGCGTGATCGGGTTCCTCCTCGTCGTCCTCTGGGGCCCGGGTGAGGTGGGCGTCATGAGTGCGGTGCTCATCCTCGCGCCGCTGTTCGTGGCCCGCTGGGTCTACACGCAGTACGGCGACGAGCGCCGGGCGCACGAGCGCGCCATCGGCTCGATGATCACCGCGACCGAGCTCAACGACGTCTTCACCCGTGGCCACGCCGAGCGGGTGGCCGCGCTGTCCAACCTGATCGCGCGCGAGCTGGGCCTGGGCCACCAACGGGCCGACGCGCTGCGCTACGCGGCCCTGCTGCACGACGTGGGGATGATCGGGGTCCGGGCGGGCGTGCTCCGGCAGTCGACGGCCCTCGGCGTGGACGACCTCGCGGAGGTCCAGCGCCACCCGCAGCTCGGGGTCGAGATGCTCGGGCAGATCGGCTTCCTCAGCGAGTCCTTCGACGGGATCCGGCACCACCACGAGCGGTTCGACGGTCGCGGCTACCCCGACGGCCTCTCCGGGCAGCACATTCCGGAGTTCGCCCGGATCATCGCCGTGGCCGACGCGTTCGACTCGATGACGACGACCCGGTCCTATCGCCCGGCGCTGTCGGTGGCCGAGGCGCTGCGCACCCTGCGCGACCGGGCCGGCAGCCAGCTCGACCCCGACTGCGTGGATGCCTTGGAGCGGGCGCTCGAGGGGCAGAGCTGGGAGCCCAACCGGATCGACGACGACACGCTGGCGCGGGCCGGCAGCGCGCACGACCACGACGACCCCGCCGTGAGCGACCTGATGGCCCAGCACGCCGACGAGCTGCGGGACCGTGCCAGCCGGAGCCGGCGAGCGGTCTCCGGTGGGTCGAGGGCCTGACCGGATGAACCTCTACCGGCTGGAGGCCCGCTACCTCGACCGCGTCTACCTCGTCGTGGCGGTGCTGGGCACGCTCCTGGCGGCCGCCCAGCTCGGCTTCGAGGCCAGGAGGCTGCCGGAGTCGAGCATCATCGTGGTGGCGGCGTTCTTCGCGGCCATCGCGGTCGGCGAGTCGCTGCACGTCAGCCTGCTCGGCGTGCGCGAGCTGCCCTTCGTCGCGATCGCGGCCAGCCTCGCGTTCGCGATGACGGGGGAGGCGCCGGCCGGCCACCTCACGACGTACGACGCGTCCGTCGTCACCGTGACCACTGCACTGGCGATGCTCGTGGGCTACGGGGTGCAGCGCGCGCGCGGCTTCACGCTCCGCCTCCCCGACCTGGCGACCCGGCTGATCGTCGTGGGCCTCACGGCGTGGGTCTTCCGCGACGTCCCGATGTTCGGCGAGGAGAGCCTGCGGCACGTCGCCCTGGAGGCTTCCAAGGACGAGCGCTGGATCCCCGGATTGGTGATGGTCGGCGTCGCCGCCGTCGCGTTGGTCGTGCAGGCCCTGCTCACGGCCGTCTCGCGCGCGGGCCGGCTGCACGCACCGCTGCGCCAGTCCATCGCCGACGAGGCGAGCGCGGTGGCCGCGCCCTACGTCGGTCTGGCGACCAGCGCCTCGCTCGTGGCCCTCGCCGAGCGTCCGCTGGGGGTCGCCGCGATCCCGCTCTTCCTCTTCCCGCTGCTGCTCATGCAGCTGTCCGTGCGACGGCACGCGGCGGTCCGGGAGACCTACCGGCAGACGATCCGCTCCCTCGCCCGGCTGACCGATGTCGGCGGGTTCACCGCCACCGGCCACTCCTCGCGCGTCGCCGCGCTCGCGGTCGAGGTCGGCCGTCACATGGGCCTGTCCGAGCGTGACCTGCTCGACCTGGAGTACGCGGCCCTGCTGCACGACCTCGGGCAGGTGTCGCTGCAGACGCCGATCCCGCGAGGGGCCACCACGCTCGTCGCGCCCACCGACGCCCAGCGCATCGCGACCGACGGCGCCCAGATCGTCCGGGAGACCGGTGTGCTCGACACGGCGTCCGCGATCATGCAGGGCCAGGCGACGTCATACCGCCAGGTGCGCGAGCTGGGGGAGGACCTGCCGCTCGCCAGCCGCATCCTCAAGGTGGTCAACGCGTTCGACGACTACTCCAAGGGTATGCCGACCGCTCACCGCCAGGACGCCGCGATCGAACGCATCCACCTCGGCCTGGGCTACGAGTTCGACCCCTACGTGGTCGACGCCCTGCAGCGGGTCATCGAGCGCCAGCGCTCCTGAGCCACCCCACCCCGCCCCACGCACGCCGCCACACCGGCCGCCCACCACCCCCCACAACGCAAACCTCGGGACTTTGCCGCGGACCTCGGGACTCTGCCCAGCGCAGAGTCCCGAGGTCCGGCGGAAAGTCCCGAGGTCGGTGGGAGTCTCCCGAGGTCGGCGCCTAGTCTTCGACGAGCTCCGGGATCTTCCGGACGCGCGGGTCGCCGGCGTCCGCGAAGTAGTCGCCCTTGATGGTCGCGTCGCGGCCGGCGGGGACCTTGAGCGCCCGGAACGCGAGGGTCAACGCCGCAGCGACGAGGGTGTTGAGCACGAACGCCGTCAGGGCGATGTAGCCCATCTCGCCGATGCCCTCGATGCTCCCGATCGAGCTGGCGAAGTGCTCACCGGCCGGGGTGACGTTGTTGTAGGCCTTCACCGTGCCGTAGACCATGCCGGCCGCCCAGCCGCCGAGCAGCGCCCAGCGGTGGAACCACCGGGTGTAGAGCCCGTAGACGATCGACGGGAACGTCTGCAGGATCCAGATCCCGCCCAGCAACTGGAAGTTCAGCGCGTTCTCCTTGGGCAGGGTCAGCACGAACACCAGGGCGAACAGCTTGACGATCAGGGAGACCAGCTTGCTGACCCTGGCCTCCTGCTCCTGTGTCGCGTCCGGCTTGAGCCACTCGCGGTAGATGTTGCGGGTGAACGTGTTCGATGCCGCGATCGACATGATCGCCGCCGGCACCAGCGCGCCGATCGCGATGGCCGCGAAGGCGACCCCGGCGAACCAGGACGGGAACATGTCCTCGAACAGCTGCGGCACCACGAGCTGCGGATTCGGCTCGCCGTTGAGCCCGATCGGCTGCGTACCGGCCGCGATCGCGACCCAGCCGAGCAGCGCCAGCAGGCCGAGCAGGAAGCTGTAGGCCGGCAGGATCGAGGCGTTGCGCCGGATGGTGTTGCGTGACTTCGACGAGAGCGTCGCCGTGATCGAGTGGGGGTACATGAAGAGCGCGAGCGCCGAGCCGAGACCGAGGGTGGCGTAGGCCCAGAACTGCTCCGACGACGGGATGAACGCCCCCGTCGGCTTGCCGGTGTCCGGGTTCGGCGTCGCCATCTTCTGCTGGGCGGCGTCGAAGACGTGGCCCCAGCCGCCCACCTTCGCCGGCAGGTACAGGACCGCGACGATGATGACCAGGTAGATGAGCGTGTCCTTGACGAAGGCGATGATCGCCGGCGCGCGCAGCCCGCTGGAGTAGGTGTAGGCCGCGAGCACCGCGAAGGCGATGAACAGGGGCAGGTCCGCGGCCAGCGCGTTGCTGCCGCCGAGCCCCGCCACCTCGAGCACGGCCTGGATGCCGACCAGCTGCAGCGCGATGTAGGGCAGGGTGGCCAGGATGCCGGTGATGGAGATCGCGAGGGACAGCCCGCGTGAGCCGTAGCGGCCCTCGACGAAGTCGGCGGGGGTGACGTAACCGTGCCGGTGGCTCACCGACCACAGGCGGGCCATGAACACGAAGATGATCGGGTAGAGCACGATCGTGTAGGGCACCGCGAAGAACCCGCTGACCGAGCCGAGCGCGAACATCGCGGCCGGCACCGCGACGAAGGTGTATGCCGTGTAGAGGTCGCCTCCCAGCAGGAACCAGGTGATCCAGGTCCCGAAGGAGCGTCCACCGAGACCCCACTCGTCGAGGCTGTTCATGCCCGAGTGGCTCTTGCGCCAGCGGGTGGCCCAGAAGCCCATGACGGTGACGATGATGAACAGGATGATCAGGATCGAGAGGGCGACCCCGTTGACGCCGTGGTGGTTGGCGGGCAGCGAGTCCGCGACGAGGGTGCTCACAGGATCGGTCCTTCCTCGTCGTCACGCCGGCCGGCGCTCTCCGGGTCGTCGGTGGACATCGGACGGTGGGGGCGTGCCCGCAGCACGAGGCGGTAGGCGATCGTGGTGAACCCGGCGCAGAGGAAGACCCACATCATCTGGTACCAGATGAAGAAGGGGAACGGGCCGAGCTTCGGGTCCTCCTGTGCGTAGGAGCCGACCCACATGAGGGCCACGATGGGGATCGCGACGCACACCCCCGCCGCGACGAGCAGCGCGGTGTTGGCCGGAGGAGCGGAGTCCTGGTCGTTCTCTGGTGGCACGGGGATGACCTCCCGGCAGATCGGGGTCGCAGTGATCGCGACCCGGGCAACAGGCGAAGTTACTCCTGTCGACCGCTGCCGTGGAGGGAGCGACACACGACGGCGCCCGCCGCACCGGGTGGTGCGGCGGGCGCCGGGTGGGGCGTCAGGGAGGCGTCAGGAGGCCTGCTTGGTCTCGGCGAAGATCGTCGCGATCTCCTCGATCTTGCCGAGCAGCTGGTCGGCCACGCTCACGTCGAAGCTGCCCTTGGTGCCGCTGGCGCCGGCGAGCTTGGTCGCCTCGTTGACCAGCGTGTGCAGGTGCGGGTACTTCTCGAAGTGCGGCGGCTTGAAGTAGTCGGTCCACAGCACCCAGAGGTGGTGCTTGACCAGCTCGGAGCGCTGCTCCTTGATGATCGTGGCCCGCATCCGGAACTCCGGGTCGTCGTTGTCCTGGGCCTTGACCATGATCTGCTTGACCGACTCCGCCTCGATGCGGGCCTGCGCCGGGTCGTAGACACCACACGGCAGGTCGCAGTGGGCACTGACCTCGACGGTCGGGGCGAACAGGCGAGAGAACATCTCCTCATCCCTTCTCGTTGACTCAGGACTCCGCAGATCCGTGTCGCGGCTCCTGCGACGTCGCCGCAAGCAACTGCTGCGCAGTGGGTAACGCGGCCCAACCTACTCCCGGCGTCCGCCCCTCGCGAGACGGCCCCGTCGGGGCAGTCGCAGCAGGACGCGGGCCACCATCCCGCTGTCGGGGAGCGTGCCGACGGTCCACGAGTCCACACCGGCACCGAGGTTGTCGCCCTCGACCCACCAGCCGTCCGCCTCGCGTCGGTGCACCCGCTTGACGGCGAGCGGCCGTGGACCGTCCGGACCGTCCGGAAGCCGGACGAGGGCGAGCCCGCCACGGCGCGGCGGCACGGCATACAGCACGAGCAGCCGGTCGCCCTCGAGCAGGGTCGGTTCCATCGAGCGGCCGCGGACGACCGCGAGCCCGAGGCTGCGCCGGCGGGTCGTCATCCTGCTCAGGACCGGGCGGCGGGGTAGCGTGCGTCGATCGCGGCGAGGTTCTGGTCCACGACGCCCTGGGCGGCCGACCGGGGCGTCGCCTGCCGCCCGTCCGCGACCTCGAGGAGCCGGCCCACCAGGTCGCGCATCGAGTGGCGCACCTTGGTCTCCGCCTCACCGGCGTCGGCGGCGATGTCACCGAACAGGGTCCACCACCACCACGCGTTGGTGGCGGAGTTGGCCACGAAGTCCGGGATCACCTCCACGCCGCGCTCGCGCAGCTCGCGCTCGGCATCGGGGAGCGTGGGCATGTTGGCGGCCTCGATGACGAACCGGGCGCGGATGCGGGACTGGTTGGCCGGCGTGATGCAGTAGGACACGGCCGCGGGGACCAGGACGTCGCCGTCCACGCCGAGCCAGTCGTCCCTCCCGAGGACCCGGTCCCCGGCACCGAGCTGGGTCCGGTCGATCCCGCCCAGGGGGTCGCGGCTGAGGAGCAGGCGCTCCACGTCGAGTCCGTCGGGGTTCACGAGGGTGCCGTGCACATCAGCCAGGCCCACGACGGTGACCCCGGCTCGGGCCAGGTAGCGGGCGGTCGCGCCGCCCATGGATCCGAAACCCTGGACCACGGCGCGGGACCGGGTGGGGGCGACGCCCCGGTACTCCAGTGCGGTGAGCGCCGACTCGGCCACGCCGAGCCCGCCCACGAGCTCGGACAGGCACACTCCGTCGACCCTGATGGCGAACGCGTCCGCCAGCCGGCGACGGGCCTCGTCCGGCGCGTCGAGCAGCGGATAGACCGCCTGGATCGAGCTGGTCAGGCCGATCCGGTCGATCGCGTCGTCGATGGCGTCCTGGCGCAGGCCGAGGTCCTCGCCCGTGGTCCAGTGGTGCTCCACGATCGCGCGGACGCCGTCGAGGAACCGCACCAGCATGGCCTGCGAGCCCGGGTCCTCGGGTGCACAGTCGATCCCGCCCTTGGCCCCGCCCAGGGGCACGTACTTGTTCGTCGGGAGGTAGTGCAGCGCCTCCTTGCGGGTCATCCCTGCCGCGAGCCCCTGCACCTCGGCGAGGGTGCACCCGGCCCGCATTCGCAGCCCGCCGCTCGCGACCCCCCGAACGAGCCGATCGAGGACGACGTATCCGTGCCGTCCGGTCACCGGGTCGGTCCAGATGACCTGCAGGTGGGGGGTCGCCGTCGTGGGCTGCACCTCAGCGAGGGCGGGCGCGGAGCCGGGCACGGTGGACCTCACGGCACGAGCGTAGGTCACCGTTGATCGGCGATCACTTGACAGCCGGCCCCCGTGACCGAAGCATCGTGCCCACCGTTCGACGAGGGAGCACGGATGACACGGCCCACCGGGGGAGCGGCTCTCGTCGCGGCGCTGGAGACCCACGATGTCGACACGGTCTTCGGCATCCCGGGCACCCACAACCTGGCCGTCTTCGCCGCCTTGGCGACGTCGTCGATCCGGACCGTGCCGACGCGCCACGAGCAGGGTGCCGGTTACGCCGCCGACGGCTACGCGCGCGTGTCCGGCAGGCCCGGAGTCTGCCTCACGACGACCGGGCCCGCGATCCTCAACGCGGCGGCGTCCGCAGCGCAGGCGTGGTCGGACTCGGTGCCGGTGCTCTTCATCTCTCCCGGGATGCCGCTCACCCACCCCGGCCGCGGCAACGGCGAGCTGCACGAGGTCAAGAACCAGCAGGCGGTGCTGGAGGCACTGGTCGCCTACAGCCACCGGGTGACGAGCGTCGCCGAGATCCCGCGCGCAGTCGCCTACGCCTTCGCCGCGATGCGGACCGGCCGGCCGAGACCGGTGCACATCGAGGTTCCCCTCGACCTGCTGGATGTCGTCGGCGAAGCCCCGCCGGTCGCCGCCATCGAGCCGGCGGCGGCCACCGCGAGCGAGGACGCGATCGCCACGGCGAGAGCCCGACTGCGGGCGGCGCAGCGCCCGAGCATGGTCGTCGGTGGCGGCGCACGCGGCGCTGCCCGGCAGGTCCGAGCTGTCGCCGAGTGGCTGGGGGCACCAGTCGTCACGACCGCCAACGGAAAGGGCGTCCTCGACGAGGGGCATCCCCTGTCCGTGGGCGCCGGGCTCCACCAATCGGCAGTACGGGCACTGGTGGAGGACTCCGACGTGGTCCTCGCCGTCGGCACGGAACTGGCCCCCTCCGATCTGTGGAACGGGCCGATTCCCTTGGAGGGCAAGCTGGTTCGCATCGACATCGATACGACCTCGATATGCACCAACGCCGACCCCGAAGTCCGCGTCGTGGGGGACGCGGGGACGGTGCTGGGGCAGCTGCTCGCCGCGATGGAGACCCGGGACGAGCCGGTCGGGCGCCCCGGCGGCCTCGAGCGGGCTGCGACGGCACGCGCGGCACTGGCGGTCGACGCCGCCGTCGAGGGCGCGCCGTGGCGCGCGCTCGTGGAGGCGCTGTCCCCGACGGTGGGCGACGGCACAGTGGTCGTCGGCGACAGCACCATGGCCTGCTACTACGGGCTGCTCAGCGGCTTGCGGGTGCACCGGGCGGCCGGGCTGCTCTGTCCGACCGGCGGCGGCACGCTCGGCTTCGGGCTGCCGGCCGCGATCGGGGCGGCACTGAGCCCGGGGCGGCCCCGCGTGCTGGCGCTGCTCGGCGACGGGGGCGCCATGTTCACCCTGCCCGAGCTCGCCACCGCTGCGGCCCTCGGCCTGTCCCTGCCCGTCGTGGTCGTCGACAACGGCGGCTTCGGTGAGATCCGCAACGAGATGGCCGACCGCGGTGACCCGGTCCACTCCGTCCGGCTCAGCGGCGTCGACTTCCCGGCCGCGGCACGGGCGATGGGCTGCCACGGCCGGGTCGTCGAGTCACCGGCCGGCCTCACCGCGGCGGTCGAGCAGGCCTTCACCGCCGACCGCCCGACGCTGCTTCACCTGGAGGAGGAGAGCCGCGCCGCGCAGGCTGACGTGAATGTCTCATCCTGACAACGGTCTCGGTCGATCGACCGGAATCAGCGCACAGAGGGCGCGCCGCTCCTATCCTTGACAGCACGCCGGAAGCAGGCAACTGTTCTTGCGGCCCGCTCGGCACGTCCACCGGAAGGAAGACCACGACATGACGTTGAAGCGCATTCTGGGGCTCGTGAGCGCGGTGGCCCTCGGCGCCTCCCTCACGGCCTGCGGTGGCGGATCCAACTCCGCAGGTGGCTCCGGATCCGGCTCGTCGGGCGGTTCGGGCGGTGACTACGGGAACTGCAAGGTCACCAGCAAGGCGAACACCATCAAGATCGACCCGGCCGTCGCCGATACGTTGACCGTCGAGACGACCCTGCCGGCCCAGGGCTGGTGGAACGGCACCACCGCCGAATCCATCAAGGACGGATACGAGTACTGCATGGCCGCGAACCTGGCCAACATGGCGGGCCTGTCCAAGCTGGTGGTCAAGAACGTGTCGTTCGACCAGCTGGTCGCCGGCCACACCCACGACTTCGACCTCGCCCTCGCGGAGATCTCGATCACCCCGGAGCGCGCCAAGGTGGTCGACTTCTCCGCTCCGTACTACGACTCCAACATCGGTGTCCTGACCAAGAAGGACGCCGGGATCACGGCCGACAACATCACCAGCAAGCGATGCGCCGCCTACTCCGGAACCACCTCGGTGCCCTTCCTGAAGGACAAGCTGAAGTGCAAGACGACGCGCATCTACCCGGACTCGCAGACGCTGTACCAGGGCGTGCTGTCCGGGCAGGTCGACGCCGCCTTCCTCGACACGGCGATCGTGCTGGCCGAGGCGAAGCAGACCGGCGACAAGCTGGAGGTCCCCGGGCAGTACAAGACCGGTGAGCACTACGGGGCGATCTACCCCAAGGGTTCGGCCAACGAGAAGGAGTTCGACAAGGGGATCAAGACCTTGAAGAACGACGGCACCCTCGACAAGCTGTCGAAGACCTACCTCGGCCCGGCGTTCGGCGGTGACCCGGCGTCCGTGCCGATCTGGCAGGTCAAGTGATTCCTCATACCGTGACTGACGTCTGGTGTGCTCGATGAGCACGCCAGACGTCGTCGAGGAGGGCACGCTCCTCCCGGCTCCGCCGCCGAGCCAGCCCCAGCGTGTGACGGGCATCGCTGCGATCGCCTTGCTCGTCGACCTGGTCGCCCTCGCGATGATGCTCTACGCCGTCGCGCAGCTGCGCGACTACAACCACGGCGGCCCCATCGCCACCGTCGTGGCGGTCATCCTCGTGCTGGCCTCGCTCTACCCGTTCTGGCCGACGTTCCGGGGCTTCGCCGGCGGGAGCAAGCGCCACCGGCTGCTCGCCAACAACGAGCTGGTACCGGCGCGGCGGGCTGCCGCCCGTGGCCGCGAGGACGCCACGATCGGCGTGGGCTACGGCGCTGCCGCCATCATCGTGGCCGGCCTGCTGCTGCTGGCGCTGACCAACAAGGGCGCGGTCGCGGAGACGTTCTTCCGCACGGACGCGTGGGAGCAGTCCTTCGCCGAGGCCATCCAGGGCTTCTGGATCAACATCTGGGTGGCCTTCGTCTCCTTCGCGCTGGTGCTGGTCTTCGGCCTGGTCCTGGCGGTCATGCGCCTGCTGCCCGGTCGCGCCGGAGCCCCCCTCCGGCTCATCGCGACGGTGTACTGCGACGTGTTCCGAGCGGTGCCGGCGATCGTGACGGTGCTGTTGGTGGCCTTCGGTCTTCCCCTGGCATTCAGCTTCACCGCGACGTGGAACACGGCCTACCTTGGCGTCGTCGCGCTGACCTTGACGTACTCCGCCTACGTGGCCGAGGTCTACCGTGCGGGGCTGGCCTCCATCCACCCCAGCCAGACCGCGGCCGCTCGGTCCCTCGGCCTCAGCTACGCCCAGACGCTGCGCGCAGTGCTGGTGCCCCAGGCCGTGCGGCGGATGGTCCCTCCGCTGATGAACGACTTCATCAGCCTGCAGAAGGACACCGCGTTGCTGTCGGTCGCCGCAGTTCCGGAGGTCCTGCAGGTCACGAAGTTCTGGGAGAGCAAGCTGTTCACGCTGGCACCGGTCACCCTGGCAGCCGTGTTCTTCATCATCATCACGATTCCGCAGGCACGCTTCGTCGACCACCTGATCAGGCGTGACGCCGCCAAGCGAGCGGGGGGCTAGCGCCGTGCCATTCCTGGAGATCGCCGACGTCCACAAGTCGTTCGGCCACAACGAGGTCCTCAAAGGGGTCACGCTCAACGTCGAACGGCACGAGGTGGTCTGCCTGATCGGCGCCTCCGGCTCCGGCAAGTCCACGCTGCTGCGCTGCGTGAACCAGCTCGAGCAGGTGAACGGCGGCGAGATCCACATCGACGGTGACACCGTCACCGGTGCCGGCGTCGACCTCAACAAGCTGCGGCGCGACGTCGGCATCGTGTTCCAGAGCTACAACCTGTTCCCGCACATGTCCGTCCTCGAGAACGTGATGCTCGCCCCGACCCGAGTGGCCGGGGTGCGCAAGAACGTGGCGCAGGAGAAGGCGTTGACGCTGTTGGCGTCGGTCGGGATGCAGGACAAGGCGAATGCCTTCCCGGACAGCCTCTCCGGCGGTCAGCAGCAGCGCGTGGCGATCGTGCGGGCGCTGGCGATGGAGCCGCGGGTGATGCTCCTGGACGAGATCACCGCGGCGCTCGACCCGGAGCTCGTCGGGGACGTGTTGGAGATCGTCCGCGAGCTGGCGCACGGCGGTCTCACGATGCTCCTGGCGACGCACGAGATGGGGTTCGCCAAGGAGGTCGCCAGCCAGGTGTGCTTCCTCGACAAGGGTCAGATCTGCGAGAACGGCCCGCCGGAGCAGGTCTTCGAGAACCCCCGCGAGGAGCGCACCCGGCAGTTCCTCAGCCGCGTGGTGAAGTCCGGCCGCCTGTAGCGGCTGGGCTAGGCTCGAGCGATGCGTGCAGCCTACGCCGCCAGCCAGTCCGCCGATGACCCGCTCTCCGGCCTCGAGGTCGGGGAGCAGCCCGAGCCGGAAACCGGTCCCGGCTGGTCGGTCGTCACCGTCAAGGCGGCCGCGCTCAACCACCACGACCTGTTCTCGCTGCAGGGCGTCGGCCTGCCTGCCGACCGGCTCCCGATGGTCCTCGGCTGCGACGCGGCGGGCGTCGACGAGGACGGCAACGAGGTGGTCGTGCACTCCGTCGTGCCCAGCGAGGGCTGGATGGGCGACGAGACGCTCGACCCGCGCCGCACCCTGCTCTCGGAGCGGTATGCCGGCACGCTCGCCGAGCGGGTCGCGGTCCCGACCCGCAACCTCGTGCCGAAGCCGGCGGAGCTGTCCTGGCAGCACGCCGCCTGCCTGCCGACCAGCTGGCTCACGGCATACAGGATGCTGTTCGTGAACGCCGCGGTGACGCCGGGGGCCTCGGTGCTGGTGCAGGGCGCTGGTGGCGGCGTGGCGACCGCGGCCGTGCAGCTCGGCGCGGCCGCCGGGCTGCGGATGTGGGTCACCAGCCGCGACGAGGCCAAGGGGCAGCGGGCCGTCGAGCTCGGCGCCGAGCGTTCCTTCGAGTCGGGGGCGCGGCTGCCCGAGCGGGTGGACGCGGTGCTGGAGACCGTGGGTGCGGCCACCTGGTCGCACTCGATGAAGGCGCTCAAGCCGGGTGGGACGGTCGTGGTGGCCGGGGCCACCTCCGGTGACCCGGGCCGGATGGAGATCAACCGGGTCTTCTTCACCCAGCTGCGGGTGGTCGGCTCGACCATGGGCACCCGGGGGGAGCTGGAGCGCCTGGTGCGCTTCGTCACCGAGCGGCGCATCGAGCCGGTGGTCGACTCGGTGCTGCCGCTCGGCAACGCGCGGGAGGGCCTGGCGAAGATGGCCGCCGGCGAGCTGTTCGGCAAGGTCGTCCTGACGACCGGCTGATCTCAGCGCAGGTGCATGTAGACGTCGAGCAGGCGCGCCTGCTGCTCGCGCATCTCGCGGGCGGACATCCGCTGGCGGGGCCGGACCTCACGGGCGGAGTGGCGGGGGCTACGGCTTCTGAAGAACATCTCGGATCCTTCGGGCTGTGTCGGACAGGATGGCGATGACCTCCCGGCGCTTGTCCTCGTCGGAGCTGATCCGGCGGATCGCGTCCCGGACGTCGTAGCGGAAGGCGTTGATGGCGGCCTCGACGTCGTGCACCGAGCCGCTGGGGGCGGAACCGGAGCCGGCGCCGGAGCTGTTGCTTGCGGCATACGACCCGTAACGGCCCCACTGGGCGCCGTGCTGGGTGCCGGCCGGGCTGGCCGTGCGGCGGGCCTCCTTGGCCGCCTGCTTGAGCTCCGCCCGCAGGTCACTGGCGCTGCCGTGGACCCGCTGGCGGACGTCAGCGGCGAGCTGGCGCACCGTGTGGTCGAGGTCCTGCTGCAGGTCGACCAGGTCGAGCCGGCGCTCGCTGACCTCCCGGCGGCCGGCCTCGGTGATCCGGTAGGTGGCCTTGCGCCCCTCGTCGGTGCGCTCGACGAGTCCCTCCTCCTCCAGCTTGGCAAGGCGGGGGTAGACGGTGCCGGCGCTGGGGGAGTAGAGGCCGTTGAACCGCTCCTCGAGGGCGCGGATCACCTCGTACCCGTGGCGGGGTCCGTCGTCGAGCAGCGCCAGCAGGTAGAGGCGCAGCTGTCCGTGGGCGAAGACGGCCATCGTCTCAGCCCGCGATCCCGTCGTCCGCGGTGCCCGACGAGCTGCCGGTCGAGCCGTTGCTCGCGGCGCGCAGGACGACGACGTCGCCGGAGACCGAGTTCGCCTTCACCCGCAGCGCACCGTCGCCCTCGTGCAGGGTGCCGCCGCTCTGCGGGCCGTGCGTCGCCCTGGGCATCGACCGGCCGTCGATGACGACGTGGCCGCTCATCGTGTGCGCGGCGACGTCGTAGCCGCCGCCGGACGGGATGCGGATGGTCACGTCTCCGGAGACGGAGTTGGAGTTGACCCGGGCCGTGCCGTCGCTCAGGTCCATGGTGATGTCGCCGGAGACGGTGTTGAGCTTGATGTCGCCGAGGTCGCTCGCCTGGACGGTCAGGCTCCCCGAGACCGAGTTGCCCTTGAAGTCACCGTGCAGGTCGTGGCACTCGATCTCGCCGCTGACCGTGTTGGCGTCGACGTTGCCGACGACGTCGTCCAGGGTGAGCGACCCGGACACGGTGTTGACCTTGGCGTCGTTGCGGACGCCGGTGATGAGGGCGTCGGCGCTGACGGTGCTGGCCTTGACCGTGGCGCTCGCCGGGATCGACAGGCTGACCCGGGCGCTGAGGTCGTTGTGGTTGCGGCCGATCGCCTTCAACCCCTCCCAGAGGCTGCCGTCCTTCTCCTTGACGTGCGCCACCTTGAGGGTCGCGCCGTTCCAGCTGACCTTCAGCGGCCGGCCCTGCACCTCGTGGACCTCCAGCCGGGCGGCCGGTGAGTCGTCGTGGGTGACCACGTCGAGCCGTCCGGCGACCAGGGCCACCTTGAGGGCGGCGACCGTCTCGTGCTCACTGCCGATGTCGAGGACCTTCGGTCCGTCGATCTCCCACTCCATCGCCATGGGGCGCTCCTTCGTCCACTCTTTCGCGATGTATCGCGTTGACGAAGAAGACGATATAGCGCGTTATATCGCGAGTCAAGCAGACGCGATACACCGGTTGCGGACGCCCCCTGTCTGCGACCGGACACGCGTTGCGCGAGGGACCTCGGGCGGGTCGCCCGAGGTCCCTCGCGCAAGCGGTGTCCGGTCCGGTGGCGGGTCAGGAGCCGGTCCGGTGACGGGTCAGGCGTCGAGGTGCAGCCACTGCTGCCAGCCGGCGTGCAGCACCAGCCAGGCGATGAGGCCGTAGCCCGCCTGCCCCGGGTGCACGCCGTCACCCGCCGCGAGGTCGGACTTCCACTGGTCGTGCGCGAGCAGCGGGGCGTAGCAGTCCACGAAGGTCACGTCCCGGCGGGCGCACACGTCGGCCTGGGCCTCGACGAGGACCTCCAGCTTGGCGTTCACCTCGGCGTCGAGCACCGGCGGCGGCCCGACCACGAAGGTCGCGATGCCCGTGGCAGCCGCGTCGTCGAGCACGTTGGCGAGGTTCAGGCGGGAGCGGGCGGTCGTCATACCGGAGTGCACGTCGCCGGCACCCATGCCGAGGACCAGCCGGCGCTCGTTGTGGTGCTTCCAGCGCGGGTCGCACTCGGCGCGCCAGCGGTTCAGGACGTCGGCGGAGGACTCGCCCCGGATCCCCAGGTTGTATGCCGTGAGGTCGGCCTCGCCGTGCGGGGTGCGGGCGAGCACCCGGGAGACCCAGCCGAGGGCCTTCGGGTCGCCGTAGCCGGCGACGTAGGCGTCACCGACGAAGGTGAGGGCGATGTCTCGCGGACCGTCGTCGTTCACCCGGAACTGGGCGCTCGGGTTGAACTGCGGTCCGTCCTCGGGAGTGCCAAACGTCAAGCGAATCAGTCCTCGTCCTCGTCATCCAGCCGTGCCAGCCAGGTGGCCAGCCGGTCGATGCTGGTCTCGAACTCGGGGTTCAGGTCCACGAAGGTGCGCAGCTGGTCGGCCAGCCACTCGAAGCTGACGTCCTCCTCGCCCCGACGCTGCGCGAGCTCCTCGATCCCTCGGTCCGTGAAGTACACGGCAGCGAGGTTATCGCGGCACCTCGATGTTCTTGTGCCACGACTGGGTCATGTACTTCGTGCGCCATCCCATCGAGGAGTAGAGCTGGTCGGCGCGAGTGGGGGAGTCGGCGTCCACCTCGAGCCCGACCCGGTCCCGGCCGCGCTGGGCGGCGTCGGCCACCACCGCCCGCAGCAGCGACTTCGCGACACCGCGACCGCGGGCGCTCGACAGCACGCCGATGTAGTCGAGGTAGCTGCCGCCGGGCTGCGGCGCACCGGTCTCGACCATCGGCGGGGCGATGACGCTGGCGATGACGGCCCCGACCGGCTCCGGCGCCCCGCTGTCGGTCAGCTCGGCCACCCACCAGTGGTCCCAGCGGTGGCCGGGGCTCTCCCGGAGGCGGGACAGGAACTCGTCGAACGTCTCCGAGCGCGAGTTGAAGTGGTCGGCGAAGGAGCTCTCCAGCACGTCGTGGACGGCGTGCAGGTCGGCCTCGTCGGGCAGGCCGTCGGGGGACAGGGCAATGCGCCGCACCTGCACGCCCGGCTTGGGGGCCGGAAAGGCGTCCGGTCGGGCCTCGTCCGGCTGCACCGGCCGGCTCATCTGCCACCAGGTGCGCACGTTGCGGTAGCCGGCGTCGGCCAGGAACCGTTGCTGGCGGGCGTCGTCGCTGAACGCCCCGCTGTCGAGCTGGGTGCGGTCCAGCCCGCGCCCGATCGCCATGATCCCGCCGGCGTGCTCGGCCCAGGCCAGCAGCGCCCGCGCGGCACGGGCGGCCCTCTCCTCGTCGAGGTCCGGGTCGACGGCGATCGAGACGAGCACCCGTCCCCGTGCCCGGTCGTGCGCGGTGCCCCACCCGCGCAGCCCGCCCTCGGGATCGGTGAGCACCACGTGCTCACGCGGCTCGGCGCCGCGCCCCGACAGCTCCCGCTCGACACCGGAGGCGCTGGCGCCGGGCCAGCCCCGGCCGGCCTCCTCGTGCCGGCGCAGCAGCCGGGTCAGGTGGTCGACGTCGGCGAGGGCCGGCGGTCGAGCGGCCCAGCCGTCCGGCAGGTCGAGGGTGGTCGGGGGTGCGGATTCGGGCGCGGTCACGGGCCGCATTGTTCCGGACGCGGCCGTGCGGACGAAAATCGCCGCCCGCCCGGCGCCGGGACGTCAGCGGTCGAACGCCCGCCGGAGCAGGTCGGCCTCCTCGGCGGCGTGCATCTTGCTCGACCCGGTGGCGGGGGAGGCCGAGGCCGGACGGGTGACCGACCGCAGCATCCGGTCGTCGCCGTGCTCCTTGAGCACCCGCGGCAGGTTGAGCGCCATGAACCACCAGGCGCCCTGGTTGGCCGGCTCGTCCTGGACCCACACCAGCTCGGCGTTCGGGTACGTCGCGAGCTCCTCGGCCAGCTCCTTGCCGGGCACGGGGGCGAGTCGCTCGATCCGGACGATCGCGGTCCTGGTGTCGCCGCGCTTCTCCCGCTCGGCCTCGAGCTCGTAGATGACCCGGCTCGACCCGATGAGCACCCGGTCGACCTGCTGCGGGTCCAGCTCCACGGTGTCCGGGAGCACCGGGCGGAACGTGCCCCGGGTGAACTCGTCGACGGGGGAGACGGCCGCCTTGAGCCGCAGCAGCTGCTTGGGGGTGAACACCACGAGCGGCTTGCGGGGACGGGCGAACGCCTGCCGCCGGAGCAGGTGGAAGTAGGACGCCGGCGTCGACGGGTAGGCGATCGTCATGTTGTCCTCGGCGACCAGCTGCAGGAACCGCTCGATCCGCGCGGAGGAGTGGTCCGGTCCTTGGCCCTCGTAGCCGTGCGGCAGCAGCAGCACGACGGACGAGCGCTGGCCCCACTTCTGCTCCGAGGCGGAGATGAACTCGTCGATGATGCTCTGCGCACCGTTGACGAAGTCGCCGAACTGCGCCTCCCACAGCACCAGGGCGTCGGGCCGCTCCACCGAGTAGCCGTACTCGAAGCCGAGGGCGGCGAACTCCGACAGCAGCGAGTCGTAGACCCAGAACCGGGCCTGGTCGTCGCTGACGTAGAGCAGCGGGGTCCACTCCTCGGCGGTGTGCTTGTCGATGAGCACCGAGTGCCGCTGCGTGAACGTGCCGCGCCGGGTGTCCTGACCGGCCAGCCGGACGGGCACCTGGTCGAGCAGCAGGCTGCCGAACGCGAGCATCTCGCCCATCGCCCAGTCGACGCCGCCGGCCCTGGCCATCTCCTCGCGGCGCTGCAGCAGCTTCTTCAGCTTGGGATGGACCGTGAAGCCCTCGGGCAGGCTGGTGAACGCCCCGCCGACCTGCTTGAGGACGTCCGTGGACACGGCGGTGTTGCGGTGCCGGTCGGGCCGGGCGTCGTCCTGCTGCTGGGCGGTGGGCCGCTCGAGCCCGGCGTTGTCCTCGGATCCGCCGTCGGCCGACCGGGTGGCCTCCTTGGTCTCGGTGAAGACCCGCTCCAGCTGCTGCTGGTAGTCCTTGAGCGCCTGCTCGGCGTCCTCCACCGAGATGTCGCCGCGGCCGATCAGCTGCTCGGTGTAGAGCTTGCGGACCGAGCGCTTGGACTCGATGAGGTCGTACATCAGCGGCTGGGTCATCGAGGGGTCGTCGCCCTCGTTGTGGCCCCGGCGGCGGTAGCAGATGAGGTCGATGACGACGTCCTTGTTGAACGCCTGGCGGTACTCGTAGGCCAGCTCGGCCACCCGCACGCAGGCCTCCGGGTCGTCCCCGTTGACGTGGAAGATCGGCGCCTGGACCATCCGGGCCACGTCGGTGGAGTAGAAGGTCGAGCGGGACGCGGACGGCGAGGTGGTGAAGCCGACCTGGTTGTTGACGACGATGTGGATCGTCCCGCCGGTGCGGTAGCCCCGCAGCTGCGACAGGTTCAGCGTCTCGGCGACCACGCCCTGCCCGGCGAACGCGGCGTCGCCGTGCATGAGGACGGGCAGCACCGTGAAGGCCTCACCGGCAAGGTCGATCCGGTCCTGTTTGGCGCGCACGATGCCTTCCAGGACCGGGTCGACCGCCTCCAGGTGCGAGGGGTTGGCGGCGAGGTACACCTTGGTGGTGCGGCCCTCGTCGGAGGTGTACTCACCCTCCGTGCCCAGGTGGTACTTCACGTCGCCGGACCCCTGCACCGACTTCGGGTCGTGCCGTCCCTCGAACTCGCGGAAGATCTGCCCGTAGGACTTGCCCGCGATGTTGGCCAGCACGTTGAGACGACCACGGTGCGGCATCCCGATGCAGACCTCGTCCATCGCGTCGTCCGCGGCGCGCACCAGGATGCGGTCGAGCAGCGCGATGGCGGACTCACCGCCCTCGAGGCTGAACCGCTTCTGGCCGATGTACTTCGTCTGCAGGAACGTCTCGAACGCCTCCGCGGCGTTGAGCCGCCGCAGGATCCGCAGCTGCTCCTCGGGGGAGGTCTTCGCGTACGGCACCTCCAGCTTGGCCTGCAGCCACCGACGCTGCTCCGGGTCCTGGATGTGCATGTACTCCACGCCGACGGTGCGGCAGTAGGAGTCGCGCAGGATGCCGAGGATCTTGCGCAGCTTGAGCATCGAGGCACCGCCGAAGCCGCCCGTGGCGAAGTCGCGCTCGAGGTCCCACAGGGTCAGCCCGTGGGTGCTGACGTCGAGGTCGGGGTGCCGGCGCTGGCGGTACTCCAGCGGGTCCGTGTCGGCCATCAGGTGCCCGCGCACCCGGTAGGCGTGGATGAGCTCCTGCACCCGCGCCGTCTTGTTGACGTCGCTGTCGTGGCTGGCCGAGATGTCCGGGATCCAGCGGATCGGCTCGTACGGGATGCGCAGGGCCTCGAAGATCTCGTCGTAGAACCCGTCCTGGCCCAGCAGCAGCTGGTGGACCAGCCGCAGGAAGTCGCCGGAGACGGCGCCCTGGATGATGCGGTGGTCGTAGGTCGAGGTGAGGGTGAGGATCTTGCTGACCGCGTTGCGGTTCAGGGTCTCCTGGCTCGCGCCCTGCCACTCGGCCGGGTACTCGAGCGCGCCGACCCCGATGATCGTGCCCTGCCCGGCCATCAGCCGCGGCACCGAGTGGACCGTGCCGATCCCGCCCGGGTTGGTCAGGCTGATCGTGGTGCCGGCGTAGTCGTCGAGGGTCAGCTTGCCGGTGCGCGCCTTGCGCACCATGTCCTCGTAGGCCGTCCAGAAGTGGGCGAAGTCCATCTTCTCGGCGGACTTGACGCTCGGCACCACCAGGGTCCGGCTGCCGTCCGGCTTCTGCAGGTCGATCGCGAGCCCGAAGTTGACGTGCGCGGGCTTGACCAGGGCCGGCTTGCCGTTCTGCTCACCGAGCGAGTAGTTCATCTCGGGGAGGGACTGCAGCGCCTTGCAGACCGCGTAGCCGATCAGATGGGTGAAGCTCACCTTGCCGCCGCGGCTGCGGGACAGGTGGTTGTTGATGACCACCCGGTTGTCGATGAGCAGCTTGGCCGGGATCGCCCGCACCGAGGTGGCAGTGGGCACCTCGAGGCTCTGCTCCATGTTGCTGACGATCTTGGCGGCCACGCCGCGCAGCGGGACGACCTCGCCCTCGTCCTGGGCCTTGGCCGCCTTCGGGGCGGGTGCGTCGCGGGGGGTCGGCTTGGGCTGCTGGGCCGGCGCCGGGACACCGCCCTTGTCGTTGCCCTGCTTGGCCTGCTCCGACTGGTCCTCCGCCTTCTTGTCCTGCGCCGCCGGGGTGGGCGCCGTGCTTCGCTTCTCCCCGGCCCGGTCGGTCGCGTTGGCGGCGGTCGACTCGGCCCCCGTGCTCGTGCCGGACGGCGCGCTCGCGGCCGTGCCGGGGGTGGCCGTGCCGGGGGCGGCCGTGCCGGGGGTGGCCGTGCCGGGAGTGGCCGTGGTGCCGGCCGGGCCCCCGTCAGCCGTGGCGGTCGACGGCCCGTCGTCGCGGGACCCGTTGGTGCTGCCGTGCGGGTGCTCGGGCTGGTAGTCCTCGAAGAATCCCCACCACGCCTCGTCGACGGAGTTCTTGTCCTCCAGGTACTGCTCGTAGAGCTCGTCCACGAGCCACTCGTTCGGTCCGAAAGCCGCCAGAGGGTCGTTGCTGGGGGGCTGGGCTGACACGGCGGATAGCGCCTCTTTCATGGGTGTCGGCAGTGACGTGACGAACGGACACGTCAAGCCTATATCCGCAGGTCGCGGGGCAGCGGACGCCACCGGTATGGCGTGCCGTCACCGGCCGCTCCCGTCTCACCACCTGGTCAGCTGATGTCCCGACGGATGGTCAGCCAGCTCCCGACGCCGGACAGGACCGCCGCGTAGACGGCCAGGGTCACGACGCCGGCCCACCAGGACAGCTGCTGCCCGTCCGGGCTGGTCATGGTCTGCAGGACGGCGCCGGTCGCCTGGCTCGGGAGGTACTGCGCCACGTCCGCGCCCCAGTCCTGGGTGGACAGCAGGAGCCCGGCGATCGGCTCCACGATCCAGGCCACGCCGATCGTGATGAGCAGCGCGGCCACCTGGTTCGGGATGAGGATGCCGGCCCCGAGGCCGATCAGCGCCCACAGGCCGAGGACCAGCAGGACCAGCGCGAGCGTGCGGAAGACCTCGGCCGAGGGGAACGCCTCGAAGCCGCGCGCCGACAGCACCAGCCCGCCGACCAGCGCGGAGGCGGCGACGAACAGCACACCGTAGAACCCGCCGATGCCCAGCAGCGACAGGATCTTGGCGCCCATCGCCCGGAGCCGCCGCGGGGTGGCCAGGAACGTGCCCGTGATCGTCTTGTGCCGGTACTCGGCACCGATGACGAGGACGCCGATCGCGAGCGTGAGCAGGTAGCCGAAGGAGATGCCGGAGGAGTAGACGTTGTTGGCGATCTCCGTGGCGTCCAGGTGCATCTGCGGCGCCCCCGGGCCGCCGCCTGCGCCGAACCCGCCGTCCGGCTGGACCAGCGCGCCGAACAGCCCGGCGAGGGCCGCCCCCGCCAGCACCATCGCGATCGTCATGCCCCACCACAGCCGGGTGGTGAAGAACTTACGGAACTCCGACGTCAGCGCCCGGGTCATCGGGCCACCCCCTGCTCGTGCGTCTGCCCCTCCACCTGCGGCCCGACCGGTCCGTGCTGCTCGGAGCCGTCCACGTGGGACAGCGGGTGCGGTGCCCCGTCGTCGAGGTTGCGGTTGCGGTTCTCGGGCGACTCGGTGAGCCGGAAGAACAGGTCCTCCAGGTCGGTCTGCTGCATCCGCAGCTCGTGCAGCGGCACCCGCGCGCCGAACGCCACCTCGCCGATGCGCGCCAGGTCGTCGCAGACCACCTCGAGGGCGCCGTCGGGAAGGTGGGTGGCCGGCATACCGGCTCGGGTGAGCGCGTCGCCCAGCTCGGCCACCTGCGGGGTGCGCACGACGGCCTTCTTGTCGCCCTGGAGCTGGTCGATCCGCCCCTGCTGCACGAGGCGGCCGTTGGCGATGATCACCACGTCGTCGACGGTCTGCTCGACCTCCTGCAGCATGTGGCTGGAGACGAGGATGGTCTTGCCGTTGGCGGACAGGTAGCGCAGGAAGCTGCGCAGCCAGCGGATGCCCTCCGGGTCCAGGCCGTTGGCCGGCTCGTCGAGGATGAGCACCTGCGGGTCGCCGAGGAGTGCCGCGGCCAGGCCGAGCCGCTGGCGCATGCCCATGGAGTAGCCGCCGGCCCGCTTCCGGGCCGCCGCCGGGATCCCGACCGTCTCGAGCAGCTCGTCGACGCGGGACCCGGGCACGCCGGCGGCGTCGGCGAGCACCCGCAGGTGGTCCCGGCCACTGCGACCGGGGTGGAAGTTGGTGGCCTCCAGGGCCGCGCCCACCGTCTGCATCGGCTCCGGGAGGTCGACGTAGCGACGGCCGGCGATCGTGGCGGTGCCGGAGGTCGGGTGGACCAGGCCCAGCAGCATCCGCAGGGTGGTCGTCTTGCCGGCGCCGTTCGGGCCCAGGAAGCCGGTGATCCGGCCGGGCTCGACGTCGAAGCTGAGGTCGTCGACCGCCGTGAAGCTGCCGAAGCGCTTGGTCAGGCCGGCCACCTGCACCCGTGCGCCCTCCCGCGTGGCCGCGCGGGCACCGGTGGGCGTGGTCGTCATCGCAGTCCCCCACGTGTGGTCATGGCTCCATCTCATCACCCTCACCCCACGGCAGGGCAACCACCATGCGACGGAGATCGCCGCGTCGGCCGTGGCATCCCCTCCGTCGCTCGGGGGAGACCGCGGCCGCGCATAGGATGCTCCCGCTATGACCGAGTGGTTGCTCGTCCTCGCCGGCGTCCTGCTGACTGCCGGCACGGCCGTCTTCGTGGCGACCGAGTTCTCACTCGTCGCACTCGACAAGCCGGCCGTGCAGCGGGCCATCGCCGAGGGCGACACCCGGGCCGCGCCGGTCCTCACCTCGCTGCGGAGCCTGTCCACCCAGCTGTCCGCCGCCCAGGTCGGGATCACCCTGACCACCCTGGTGCTCGGCTACATCGTCGAGCCGTCGGTGGGCCGGCTGCTCGAGGTGCCGCTCGAGCTCGCCGGCCTGTCCCCGAACGCGGCGGCACCGGTCGCCACCGCCCTGGCGCTGGTGCTCGCCACCGCCTTCTCGATGGTGCTCGGCGAGCTGCTGCCGCAGTTCCTCGGCATCTCCGCCCCGCTGCCGACCGCCAAGGTCGTCGCGGTCCCGGTCCGGATCTTCGGCCTGGTGACCCGGCCGCTCATCGTGCTGCTCAACGGGTCGGCCAACCTGCTGCTGCGCGCCGTCGGCATCCAGCCGCAGGAGGAGCTGTCGGGGGCGCGCACGCCCCAGGAGCTGTCCTCGCTGGTCCGCCGCTCCGCCCAGGTCGGCACCCTGGAGGAGGGGACCGCCCGGCTGGTGACCCGCTCCCTCGGCTTCGGCGAGCGCACCGCCGCCGACGTGATGAGCCCGCGCGTGCGCTCCAGCGCGATCGAGCGCACGGCGTCGGCCGAGGACGTGCTCGAGCTCGCCCGGGAGACCGGGCACTCCCGGTTCCCCGTGATCGGCGACGACTGGGACGACGTCGACGGACTGGTGCACGTCAAGCGCGCGATCGCCGTGCCGCACTCCCGGCGCACCGAGGTCCCCGTCTCGGCGCTCATGGTCGATCCCGTGCTCGTGCCGGAGACGATCCGCCTCGACCCGCTGCTGCTGCTGCTGCGCGAGGCCGGCTTCCAGATGGCGGTGGTCGTGGACGAGTACGGCGGCACCTCCGGCGTGGTGACCCTCGAGGACGTGATCGAGGAGATCGTCGGGGACGTCAGCGACGAGCACGACCCCGGCCAGACGACCGGGCGCGCCATGGTGGACGGGTCCTGGACGGTGCCCGGGCTGTGGCGTCCGGACGAGGTGCGCGACCGGATCGGGGCTGCGGTCCCCGACGGGTCGGCATACGAGACGGTGGGCGGCTTCGTCATGGCGGTGCTGGGGCGCGTGCCGGTCGTCGACGACGAGGTGCGGGTGCCCGGGTGGACGCTGCGGGTGAGCGCCATGGACGGACGCCGGGTGGACCGGCTGCGCCTGCGCCGGGTCGAGGGCGCGGAGGGGCTCGGGGACTTCGGAGCCTTCGACGTCTGGGCCGCGCGCAGCGGGGGGGAGCAGCCGTGAGCCACGCCGCCGCACTGTGGCTGTCCCTGCTGTTCCTGCTCGGCAACGCGTTCTTCGTCGGCGCCGAGTTCTCCGTCATGGCCGCCCGGCGCTCCCAGCTCGAGCCGATGGCGGCCGAGGGCAGCAAGCGCGCCCAGATCGCCCTGCAGGCACTCGAGCGCGTCTCCTCGCTGCTCACGACCGCCCAGCTCGGGATCACCGTGTGCTCACTGCTGCTCGGCGCCGTCGCCGAGGCCGCGCTCGACGAGATCCTGCACCCGCTGCTCGACACCGCCGGGCTCCCGGGGGAGTTCAGCAACCCGGTCGCCCTCGTCCTCGCGCTGCTGGTCGTGGCCTACTGCCACGTCGTCATCGGGGAGATGGTGCCGAAGAACCTCGCCATCGTCGGCCCCGACACCGCCGCCCTGCTGCTCGCCCCGCCCCTGCTCTACCTGACCAAGGCCCTGCGCCCGATCGTGCGGCTCATGGAGCGGCTGGCCAAGCGGCTGGTGCGCCTCTTCGGGGTGGAGCCGCGGGACGAGGTGGAGGCGGCGTTCACCGCCGAGGAGGTCGGGCTGATCGTCGCCGAGAGCCGCCGCGAGGGCCTGATCGAGGAGGAGCAGCACGGACTCGTCCGGGGCGCGCTGGAGTTCAGCGACCGGGTGGCGCGGGACGTCGCGGTGCCGGCCGACGACGTGGTGACCCTGCGGGTCGGCGCGACGCCGAGCGACCTCGAGCGCCTCGTCGCCAAGCGCGGGTTCTCCCGCTACCCGGTGACCGACCCGGCCGGTGACGTCGTGGGCTACATCCACCTCAAGGACGTGCTCTACGCCGTGGGCGAGCAGCACGACGAGCCGATCCCGCCGAAGCGGATCCGGCGCCTCGCCACCGTCTCCGAGGACGACGAGGTCGAGGACGTGCTGTCGACGATGCAGCGGACCGGCGCCCACCTGGGCCGGGTCGTCGACGGCGAGGGCGGCGTCTCTGGCGTGGTGTTCCTCGAGGACGTGCTCGAGGAGCTGGTGGGAGAGGTGTCGGACGCCAGCCAGCGCTGAACTGACGGCGGATCGGCGCCCCCGTCGAGCAGTCGTCCGAGCTCGTTCCTCACTCGTCCGACAGCTCTGTTGCTTCTGCCGCGAACGCCGAAGGCCAGCCGCCGGCCCTTCGGCGCCCCCGGCAGGATTCGAACCTGCGCTCCCGCCTCCGGAGGGCGGTGCTCTATCCCCTGAGCTACGGGGGCCGTGCGCCGTTGGCGCCCCCTCATCGTATCGATCGGGGGCGTTGTGGCGCGCCGGAGAGACTAGCAGCCTAGAGTCACTGCCATGGAACCGGGCGACGGCGGGCACCCGCCCGATGCGACGTCGGCCCGCATCCTCATCTGCGACGACATGGAGTCGATCCGATCCCTGCTCCGGCTCAACCTCGAGCTGGAGGGGTACCAGGTGGACGAGGCGACCACCGGCCAGGAGGCGCTGGACATCCTGTGCGGGGAGGCCGCCCCCCCCGACCTGGTCACCTTGGATGCCCTCATGCCCGGGGTGGACGGCTGGGAGACGGTCCACACCATCCGGCACACCCCCCGGCTGGCCGGCCTGCCGATCGTGATGGTCACCGCCTCGGTCCAGAACGTCGACCGGGAGCGCGCGGTCCGTGCCGGGGTCGACGCCTTCGTCGCCAAGCCGTTCGACCCGCAGCGGCTGCTGGCGATCATCGCCCAGCTGCTCGACGTGAGACGGTCCGGAGGCGAGCGCGGGGCCACCCTAGAATCGTCCGAGTGACCCCCGAAGACCTCGCTGACGCACTCCACCGTGCCCTCGTCGACGTCGTCGGCCCCGGGTTCGAGGCCCCGCCGCCGTCGGCGATCACGGTCGAGCGGCCGCGCAACCGGGAGCACGGGGACTGGTCGACCAACCTGGCGCTGCGGCTCGCCAAGCCCGCCGGTATGCCGCCCCGCGAGCTGGCTGCCCGCGTCGCCGACCGGCTGGCCGGGACGGCCGGCGTCAAGGCCGTCGAGGTGGCCGGGCCCGGCTTCCTCAACATCACGCTGGACCCGTCCTCGGCGGGGCAGCTGGCCCGGACCGTCGTCGAGGCGGGCCCGGACTACGGCACCAGCGACAGCGCCCGCGGCCAGCGCGTCAACCTGGAGTTCGTCTCGGCGAACCCGACCGGCCCGATCCACCTCGGGGGGACCCGCTGGGCAGCGGTCGGTGACAGCCTCGCCCGGGTGCTCGCCGCCGTGGGCGCGGAGGTGACCCGGGAGTACTACTTCAACGACCACGGCGCCCAGATCGACCGGTTCGCGCGGTCCCTGCTGGCGGCGGCGCGGGGCAGGCCGACCCCGGAGGACGGCTACGCCGGTGCCTACATCACCGACATCGCGGCCCGGGTCCAGGAGCGCGAGCCGGGCGTCCTGGGCCTTCCGGATCCCGAGGCGCAGGAGCGCTTCCGGGCGGTCGGGGTCGAGCTGATGTTCGGCGAGATCCAGCAGTCGCTGCACGACTTCGGGGTCGACTTCGACGTCTACCTCCACGAGAACTCGCTGCACGAGTCCGGTGCCGTCCAGCGCGCCGTCGACCGGCTCACCGAGCTCGGGAAGGTGTACGAGCAGGACGGGGCGCTCTGGCTGCGCACGACCGACTACGGGGACGACAAGGACCGGGTGGTGGTCAAGTCGGACCGGACCCCGGCGTACATCTCCGGGGACCTGGCCTACTACCTGGACAAGCGCGAGCGGGGGTTCGACCGGGCGATCATCATGCTCGGCGCCGACCACCACGGCTACGTCCAGCGGATGATGGCCATGTGCGCGGCCTTCGGTGACGAGCCGGGCGTCAACCTCGAGATCCTCATCGGCCAGATGGTCAACCTCGTCCGCGACGGGCAGCCGGTGCGGATGAGCAAGCGGGCCGGCACGGTCGTGGTGCTCGAGGACCTCGTCGAGGCGGTCGGTGTCGACGCGGCGCGCTACGCGCTCACCCGCTCCTCCTCCGACAGCAACATCGACGTCGACCTCGACCTGCTGGCCCGGCGCACGAACGAGAACCCCGTGTTCTACGTGCAGTACGCCCACGCGCGGACCTGCAACATCGCGCGGCTCGCCGCGGAGGACGGCGTCCGCCGGGAGGACGGTTTCGACCCCGCGCTGCTCGGCCACGAGACCGAGTCGCTGCTGCTCGCCACCCTCGGTGACTACCCCCGGGTCGTCGCCCAGGCGGCGGAGCTGCGGGAGCCGCACCGGGTGGCGCGCTACCTCGAGGACCTCGCGGCCCGGTTCCACAAGTGGTACGACGAGTGCCGCGTCCGGCCCCGGGACGCGGACGAGGAGGTCACGGATCTGCACCGCACCCGGCTGTGGCTCAGCGATGCCACCCGCCAGGTGATCGCCAACGGTCTCGGCCTGCTGGGCGTCTCGGCCCCGGAGCGACTCTGATGGCACCGGTCGACCGGGACACCGCCGTGCCCACGAGCGCCGCCCTCGACCCGCGACTGTGGGCCGCCTCGGTGCGCCGGAACGACCAGGGCGCGCTCGAGGTGGCCGGACAGGACGTCCGGGAGCTGGCCGATCAGTGGGGGACCCCGGCATACCTGATGGACGAGGAGGACTTCCGGGGTCGTGCGCGGGCCTTCCGGGCGGCGTTCTCCGAGGCGTTCGCCGACACCGGCGCCGACGTCTTCTACGCCGGCAAGGCGTTCCTGTGCACCGCGGTGGCCCAGTGGGTGGCCGAGGAGGGGCTGTCCCTCGACGTGTGCACCGGCGGGGAGCTGGCGGTGGCTGTCCGGGCCGGGCTGCCGGGCGAGCGAATCGCCTTGCACGGCAACAACAAGGGGCTTGACGAGATCGAGGCGGCCCTGCGCCACGGGGTCGGCCGGATCGTGCTCGACTCCTTCGACGAGATCGAGCGGGTCGTCGAGGCGGCGACCCGGCTCGGCGTGGTCGCCCCCGTGATGATTCGCGTGACGACCGGCGTCGAGGCGCACACCCACGAGTACGTCGCCACCGCCCACGAGGACCAGAAGTTCGGCTTCTCCCTCTCGGGTGGCCGCGCCGCTGAAGCGGCGGACCGGGTCCTGCAGCGCCGGGACCGGCTGCACCTGCTCGGCCTGCACTCGCACATCGGTAGCCAGATCTTCGACCTCGACGGGTTCGAGGTCGCCGCGGCCCGGCTGGTCGGGCTGCACGCCGAGGTCGCCCGGCGGCACGGCGAGCCGGCCGAGCTCGACCTCGGCGGAGGCTTCGGCATCGCCTACGGCAGCGACCAGGACCCGCTGACCCCGCAGGAGCTGGCACGGGGGCTCGCGGACGTGGTGCGGCGCGAGTGCGCGGCGAGATCGGTTGCCGTGCCCCACATCTCGGTCGAGCCGGGCCGTGCGGTGGTCGGGCCCACCACGTTCACCCTCTACCGCGTCGGCACCGTCAAGCGGGTCGACCTCGACGGCGGCGTGTCCCGCACCTACGTGGCGGTGGACGGCGGGATGAGCGACAACATCCGGCCCGCGCTCTACGACGCCGACTACTCGTGCGTGCTCGCCGATCGCACCGGGTCGGAGGACTCGGTGCTCGCCCGGGTGGTGGGCAAGCACTGCGAGACCGGCGACGTGGTCGTCCGCGACAGCCGGCTCCCCGCCGACGTGGCGCCGGGCGACCTGCTGGCCGTCCCGGGCACCGGCGCCTACTGCCGCAGCCTCGCCAGCCAGTACAACCACGTCCCGCGCCCACCGGTCGTCGCGCTGCGTGACGGGCAGAGCCGGGCGATCGTCCGGCGCGAGACGATCGACGACCTGTTGGCCCTGGACGCCGACTGAACCGAGGAGCACCGAATTGACCAGCGCCCAGCCGGACCCGACCGGACAGCAGCCGTCGTTGCGCATCGCCCTCCTGGGGTGCGGCGTCGTGGGGTCAGCCGTCGCGAGGCTGCTCAGCGAACGGCAGGCCGACCTGACGGCCCGGGTCGGCGCCCGGCTGCAGCTGGTCGGTGTCGCGGTCCGCAGCACCGACCGGCCGCTCACACCGGGTGTGGACCCCCAGCTGCTCACGACCGATGCCGAGGAGCTCGTCGCGCGCGCCGACGTCGTCGTGGAGCTGATGGGCGGTATCGAACCGGCCCGCACGCTGATCCAGCGCGCGCTCAAGCACGGCGCGAGCGTCGTGACGGCGAACAAGGCGCTGCTCGCCGACCACGGCCCCGAGCTCTACGAGGAGGCCCGGGCCCAGGGGGTGGATCTCTACTACGAGGCGGCCGTCGCCGGCGCCATCCCGCTGCTTCGGCCGATCGGGGAGTCGCTCGCCGGTGACCACATCGACCGGGTGCTCGGCATCGTCAACGGGACCACCAACTACGTCCTCGACCAGATGGACCGCACCGGTGCCGACCTGCACGACGCCCTGCACCAGGCCCAGGAGCTCGGCTACGCCGAGGCCGACCCCACCGCGGACGTGGACGGCTACGACGCCGCCGCGAAGGCGGCCCTGCTGGCCTCCCTGGCCTTCCACACCCGGGTCTCGGCCAGCCAGGTGCACCGGCAGGGGATCATGTCGATCACCACCGAGGACGTCGCCGCCGCAGCCCAGATGGGCCACGTCATCAAGCTGCTCGCGATCTGCGAGCGCACCCCCACCGAGGACGGCGGCGAGGGCATCGGGGTGCGCGTGCACCCGGCGCTGGTGCCCCGGGCGCACCCGCTCGCCGGCGTCCACGGCGCCTTCAACGCCGTGTTCGTCGAGGCACGCGCGGCCGGGCAGCTGATGTTCTACGGACCGGGCGCGGGCGGGGAGCCCACGGCCTCCGCGGTGCTCGGGGACCTGGTCGCGGTGGCGCGGCACCGGGTGGAGGGGCAGCGCGGACCCGGCGAGTCGGCATACGCGGACCTGCCGGTCCTCCCGGTGAGCCGGGCACGGACCCGCTACCACGTCAGCCTCGACGTCCTCGACCGCCCCGGCGTGCTGGCCACGGTGGCGTCGGTGTTCGCCGAGCACGGCATCTCGCTGGAGGGCGTGCGCCAGGAGCTGGTCGAACCGGCGGCCGCCGCCGGTGCGAGCGAGCACGGGGGTGAGGGGAGCGCGCGGCTGGTCGTCGTGACGCACACCGCCTCCGACGGTGCCTTCGCGGCGACGGTCGAGGCACTGTCCTCGCTGGAGCAGGTGCGCAGTGTCCGGTCGGTGCTGCGGGTCGAGGGGGCGTGAGCATGGCACGTCAGTGGCAGGGCGTGATCCGCGAGTACGCCGACCGCCTCCCCTCGCTCGCGGGTGCACCGGTCGTCACCCTCGGGGAGGGCGGCACGCCGCTCATCCCCGCCGAGCACCTGTCCGAGGTCACCGGCGCCCGGGTGTTCGTCAAGTACGAGGGCCTCAACCCCACGGGCTCGTTCAAGGACCGCGGGATGACGACCGCCATCTCGGTCGCGGCCGGCAAGGGGGCCAAGGCGGTGATCTGCGCGTCGACCGGCAACACGAGCGCGTCGGCCGCTGCCTACGCCACCAAGGCCGGTATGACGTGCGGCGTGCTGGTGCCCGACGGCAAGATCGCGCTGGGCAAGCTGAGCCAGGCGATCGCCCACGGCGCGACCCTGCTGCAGGTGGACGGCAACTTCGACGACTGCCTGACCCTCGCCCGCAAGCTCGCCGAGGCCTACCCGGTCGAGCTGGTCAACTCGGTCAACCCGGCTCGGATCGAGGGGCAGAAGACGGCGTCCTTCGAGGTGGTCGACGTCCTCGGGGACGCCCCCGACATCCACTGCGTCCCGGTCGGCAACGCCGGAAACATCACGGCGTACTGGCGCGGCTACCGCGAGTACCGCGACGGCACGCCCGGCGCCGAGGCCGCGGGCAGCCGGTCCACCCGGCTGCCGCGGATGTGGGGGTTCCAGGCCGCCGGCGCCGCACCGATCGTCCTCGGCCACCCGGTGGACGAGCCCGACACGGTCGCCACCGCGATCCGCATCGGCAACCCCGCGTCCTGGCGGCTGGCCGAGCAGGCCCGCGACGACTCCGCTGGCCGCATCGACGCGGTGACCGACGCGCAGATCCTCGCCGCGCACCGGCTGCTGTCCCGGCGCGAGGGCATCTTCGTCGAGCCCGCGTCGGCGGCGAGCGTCGCCGGGCTGCTCGCGGCGCACGAGGCGGGGCAGGTGCCCGGGGGCGCCACGGTCGTCTGCACGGTGACCGGCCACGGCCTGAAGGACCCGCAGTGGGCGCTCAAGGAGGCCGACGGCGCGGACGTCCAGCCCGTGCGGGTCCCCGTCGACGCGTACTCGGCCGCGGCGGCCCTCGGACTCGAGGGCTGACGGTGGCCCACCTGACCAGCGGTGTGGGCGTCCGCGTCCGCGTGCCGGCCAGCAGCGCGAACATCGGTCCCGGCTTCGACTCCGTCGGGCTGGCCCTCGCGCTGCACGACGAGAGCGAGATCCGGCTGGAGGGGGACCGGATCCGGGTCGAGGTCGAGGGTGAGGGTGCCGGCGTGCTGCCCGAGGACCACGAGCACCTGATCCTCCGGGCGTTGTCGGGCACCTGGTCCCACCTCGGTGTCCGCCCGCCCGCCGGGCTCACGGTGCGCTCCCGCAACCGGATCCCGCAGGGCCGGGGCCTGGGCTCGTCCGCGGCGGCGATCGTCACCGGCGTGGTCGCCGCCCAGGCGCTCGCCGTGCTCGGTGCCGAGGAGCAGGACCGTGCACCCGGCGAGGAGGTCGAGGTGGACCGCAACCTCGCCCGCGACCTCGCGAGTGAGATGGAGGGGCACCCGGACAACGCCTCGGCCAGCGTCCTCGGGGGCATGACACTGTCCTGGGCTGCGGAGGAGGCCGGGTCGTGGTGCACGACCCGGCTCGCCGTCCACCGGTCCGTCGAGGCCACCGTGCTGGTGCCGTCGGCGGCGCTGGCCACGAGCACGGCCCGGGCCGTGCTGCCCGAGCTCGTGCCGCACGTCGACGCCGCCCGCAACGCCGCGCGCGCGGCCCTGCTCGTCGAGGCGGTGACCCGGCGGCCGGAGCTGCTCCTGCCGGCGACCCGGGACTGGCTGCACCAGGAAGCGCGCCGGACCGCCTTCCCCGCGTCGATGGCCCTCGTCGACCGGCTGCGGGCCGGTGGCTGCGCGGCGGTCATCTCGGGGGCCGGTCCGTCCGTGCTCGTCCTGGGACCGCCGGAGCAGACCACGCTGGTGCGACGGCTCGTCGAGGACGCGGGCGGGTCCGGGGACTGGGCCGTGCTGCAGCCGGGTCTGGCCGCCTCCGGCGTCGCCGTCCGCGTGTCGGGTCCCCCGTTCGCGTGACCCCGGTGACGTCGGGGTGTAGCATGAAGGCGCACCCGGCGGTAGAGCCTCGGTCACTGACCGCATCCGCGGCCGAACTCAATGGAGCCGGTGCACCCACACCACACGGGCGTTGACACGCCGATGTCTGCGGCTGTCCACGTCCGCGCGTGTGCTTTTTCAGAAGCCGGCACGTTCGCCGGCCATGTCAATCCCCGGTCCCGGTTCCCACACCGGGCCACAACGAGGGGGAAGGAATCCTTCGTGACCGACACCACCGACGTCGCCCCGACCGCCGGGGCAGCTGATGCTCCCCGCCGCAGCGGCGCGCTGAGCACCATGCGGCTCGCCGAGCTGCAGGGCCTGGCCAGCAGCATGGGCATCAGCGGGACGGCCAAGATGCGCAAGAGCGACCTCGTGTCCGCGATTCGCGCGCGCCGGGCCGGCGAGCCGGCCGGGGGCGCGCCGGCCGAGAGCACGAGCGGCTCCGAGGGGCCGGGCCGGCCTCGCTCCGGCAGCAGCGCCTCCCGCAGCAGCGAGCAGTCCGAGCAGGCGCCTGCGAGCACCCCCGGATCCGACCAGTCCGGGCAGCCCGGCACGCAGGCGCCCACCGGCGGCCAGCAGCCGCGCGCCCGCGAGGAGCGCCCCGAGTCGCGGGGCGACCGCGCCGACCGGCCCGACCGGTCCGGCCGGGACGAGCAGCAGGGCCGGGACGAGAACCGCTCCGGCCGTGAGCGCGACGAACAGCGCCGCGACCGGGACAACCGCAGTCGCGACAACGGTGACCAGCACCGGCAGGACAACCGGGGCGGTGACCAGCGCAGCAACGACCGTGACGGCAAGCGCAGCGAGGACCACCGCAACGACAACCGTGGTGACAACCGCCACGACAACCGGAATGACAGCCGCGGTGACAACCGCAACGACAGCCGCGGGGACAACCGCAACGACAGCCGCGGTGACAACCGCAACGACTACGACGACGACCGGGGCGGCCGCGGCCGGCGCCGGGGACGCCAGCGCAGCCGTGACCGCAAGCGTCGCGGCGGACGGGGCGGCCGCGAGGACTACCAGGACAACAACGAGCCGAGCGTGAACGAGGACGACGTCCTCGTCCCGGTCGCGGGCATCCTGGACGTCCTCGACAACTACGCGTTCGTGCGGACCAGCGGCTACCTCTCCGGCCCGAACGACGTCTACGTGTCCATGGGCATCGTGCGCAAGCACGGTCTGCGCAAGGGTGACGCGGTCACCGGCCAGGTCAAGGCACTCCGCGAGGGCGAGCAGCCCAGCGGCCGGCAGAAGTTCAACGCGCTGGTCCGCCTCGACACGGTCAACGGGCTCCCCCCGGACGAGGCCCGGAACCGGGTCGAGTTCGGCAAGCTCACCCCGCTCTACCCGCAGGAGCGGCTGCGCCTCGAGACCGAGCCGAACATCATCACCACACGGGTCATCGACCTCGTCGCGCCGATCGGCAAGGGGCAGCGCGGCCTCGTCGTCAGCCCGGCCAAGGCCGGAAAGACGCTGATCCTGCAGGCGATCGCCAACGCGATCACCACCAACAACCCGGAGGCCCACCTCATGGTGGTGCTCATCGACGAGCGCCCCGAGGAAGTCACCGACATGCAGCGCGCGGTCAAGGGTGAGGTCATCTCCTCCACCTTCGACCGGCCCGCCGACGACCACACCACGGTCGCCGAGCTGTCGATCGAGCGCGCCAAGCGCCTCGTCGAGATGGGGCACGACGTCGTCGTGCTGCTCGACTCGATCACCCGGCTCGGCCGTGCCTACAACCTCGCCGCCCCGGCGAGCGGCCGGATCCTGTCCGGTGGTGTCGACAGCAGCGCGCTCTACCCGCCGAAGCGGTTCTTCGGTGCCGCCCGCAACATCGAGAACGGCGGCTCGCTCACCATCCTCGCCACGGCCCTCATCGAGACCGGGTCGAAGATGGACGAGGTGATCTTCGAGGAGTTCAAGGGCACCGGCAACATGGAGCTGCGCCTGTCGCGCCAGCTCTCCGAGCGCCGGATCTTCCCGGCGGTCGACGTGAACGCCTCCGGTACCCGGCGCGAGGAGATCCTCCTCGCCAACGACGAGCTGAAGATCATGTGGAAACTGCGTCGGGTGCTCGCCGCCCTCGACCAGCAGCAGGGCATCGAGCTGCTGCTCGACCGGCTCAAGAAGACCAAGAGCAACGTCGAGTTCCTCATGCAGGTGCAGCAGACGTCCTCGATCCACCTGGACGACTGACCACCACGAGGTATGCCGAGTGGCCCGGGACCGCACGGTCCCGGGCCTCTCGTGTGGTGCGGGGACGGACTCGGCCGCGTGCCGACTTCTGCTCCCTGGTCGAGGTGGGATGGGGGACGGACTCGGCCGCGTGCCGACTTCTGCTGCCGCGACGTCGGACCGCCCGCTGCGGTCAGCCGGCAGGGGGACCCGCAGCGACCCGCCGGCGGAGCTCGGCGAGCCCGTCCGGCCCCTCGGGCAGGTCCCACCAGCTCTCCACCCACCAGGTGGCGCCGGCGTCCGCCCACGGCCGGGGGGAGCCGTGCACCTGCCCGAAGTCACCGAACGTGTCGCCCTCGATGACCACGTCGTAGCCCTCCCAGGGCAGCCCCTCGGCAGCGCGCAGCCGCTGCAGCCGCCCGACGACCTCCTCCAGCGCCTCGAGCGTCAGCCCGGAGCTGCCCTCAGCGCCGCCGGCGACCGCGGGAAAGACCCCCTCCCAGCGCGCGGCGCGCTCGAGTGAGGGCTGCCGGTCCCGCCCCGGCACCAGCGCGCCGACCACCCACACCGGCGGGTGCGGGCGCTGCACGGGTGGTGGCGGCGTGAGCACCTCGACCGGGCGCGCGGAGTAGTAGCGGCCCTCGTAGGAGAAGGGTTGCCCGGCCATCAGCCCGGCGTAGACGGCGAGCGCCTCGTCCATCCGGGCGGCCCGGACCCGCCGGCCCTCGTCCGGTTCGAAGGCCAGCCAGTTGTCGTGCACGGCCCCGAGCCCCGCGCCGAGGACCGCCCGACCGCCGGAGAGCCGGTCCAGCGACCCCACCCGGGTGGCCAGGTCCCACGGCCGGTAGCGGGGGACCGGGGTCAGCAGCGTCCCCAGCCGGATCCGGCTGGTACGGGCGGCCGCGCCGGCGAGCGTCACCCAGGCGTCGTGGCGCCACACCGCCTCCCAGGAGAAGACTGCGTCCCACCCGTGCCGTTCGGCGGCGACGGCCACCTCGACGAACTCCGACTCGGTGCTGAACGGCACGACGAACCCGTAGCGCATCCGCCGACGGTAGCGGCGACGTCCGACAGACCCGGGGCCGCCGAACCGTGGGGGACGGGCCGTCGGGCGCTAGGGTGCGCTGTGGGCGACGCGTCCGTCGACGAGAGGGGTTCGGGGTGAGTGAGCTGGCCGACGCCGGCCGGGTGCTCGTGGCCGATGATGACGCCGACATCCGGGAGCTGGTGGTCTTCAAGCTGGAGCAGGCGGGCCTCGACGTGGAGGCGGTGGACGACGGCGCCGCCGCCCTGGCGGCGATCCGGCGCGCCCCACCACGGCTGGCGGTCCTGGACGTGATGATGCCGCAGATGTCGGGCATCGACGTGCTGCGCGCGGTGCGCGAGGACCCTCGCACGGAGGCCGTCAAGGTCATCCTGCTGACCGCCCGCTCGCGGGACACCGACGTGGACGCCGGCTTCGCCTCCGGCGCCGACGACTACGTGGTCAAGCCGTTCAGCCCGCGCGAGCTCGTCCACCGGGTCAACGGCGTGCTCTCCCGCCGAGGGTCGTGACCGGGCCCGACACGGTCGCCGGCCGGGTCCTGCTGGTCGTGGGCCTGGTCATCGTCGGCGTGTGCATGGTCCTGGCCCTCGTGGTGGTCCTCGCCAAGGTCGTCCGCACCCGGCAGCTGCGGGCGACCGCCGAGCGCCAGGCGCCGCTGCGCCCCCTCGTGCTCGCGGTGGCGGCGGGGGAGGACGAGGACGGGGCGTGCGCGGACCGGCTCGCGGAGTTGCCGCGGAGCCGGCGCGGGGACGCGCGCGACCTGCTGGTGTCGATGCTCGCCAAGGTGCGCGGGGGCACCGCGGACGACCTGGTGGAGGTGCTGGCGCGACTGCGCACGGTGGAGGCGGCCGAGCACGCGCTGGGGAGCCGCTCCGCCGTCAGCCGCGCCCGGGCCGCGCGCGTGCTGGGCCTCATGCGCGACCAGCGGCACACGCCCGAGCTCGTCGGTGCGCTCGCCGATCGCTCCCCGGAGGTGCGGCTCGTCGCGGCGCGCGCCCTCGGCATGGTCGGAGACCCCTCCGCCGCCGGGGCAGTCCTGGGGGCGCTGGCCGGATCAGGGGGTGCGCTCGGCATACCGGCGTCGACGGCGGCCGAGGCGCTCATCGGCATGGGCGTGGGTACCGCGGCCGCACTGCAGGCCGGCCTGCGCAGCGAGCACGCCGCGGTCCGCAACGTCGCGGCCGGCGTGGCCGGGGTGGGCCTGTTCACCTCCACGGCACCCCGGCTGCGGGTGCTCCTGGCGAGCGACCCCGACCCGGAGGTCCGCCGGACGGCGGCGCGCGCCCTCGGCCAGCTCGGTGGACGCGAGGACGTGTCGGCGCTGGGTCGCTCGACCGAGCGCGGCCGGCCCGCCTCCCTGCGCCGGGTCGCCACCGAGGCGCTCGGCGAGCTGGGTGACCCGGGTGCGGTCCCCGTCCTCGTCGGGCTGCTGGCCGACGACGACCGCCGGCTCGCCCAGATCAGTGCCGACGCCCTCGCCCGACTGGGCCGTCGTGGCCTGGAGGCCCTGACGTCGCTGAACGACGAGCACACGACGGCCGGGCGCGCCGCGCGTGGGGCACTGGCCATGGCGCAGCTGCGCGCGGTGGGTCGACCGGCATGAGCTGGGAGGCGGCACTCGACACGGCCAGGGACGTGGTCTCGGCCGTCATGGGCGCCATCGAGGTCCCCGTCCTCGTCTACTTCGTGGTGATCAACACCTCCTACCTGCTCCTCATCGCCCTCGCCGCGTGGCAGTTCGTGCACCACCTCCGACGGGTCGAGCAGGCCGGACGCGAGGAGGTGGTCGGGAGCCAGCTCGCCGCCGGTGTGTCGGTGATCGTGCCGAGCTACAACGAGGAGGCCGGCATCGTCGCCTCGGTCCAGTCGATGCTGGCGCTGCGCTATCCCCGCCACGAGGTGGTCGTCGTCGACGACGGCAGCAAGGACGAGACGTTCACGAGGCTGCGGGACGCGTTCGACCTCGTCCCGGTCGACCGGGAGCTGCCGCGCGACATCCCGGTCAAGGCGCGCGTCCTGGGCGTGCACGTGCCCCGGGACGGACGCACCCGACTGGTGGTCGTGCGCAAGGAGAACTCGGGGCGCTCGGACGCGGTCAACGTCGGCATGAACGCCTCGTCCGAGGAGCTGGTCGTCTGTGTGGACGCCGACAGCATCCTCGACCCCGATGCCCTGCTGATGGTCACCCAGCCCTTCGCCGACGACCCGGTCCGCACCGTCGCGGCAGGCGGCGTGATCCGTGCCGCGAACGGGTGCCGGGTGCTGGCCGGGCGGGTCGTCGACGTCCGGATGCCGGGCACCTGGCTGCCGCGCATCCAGGTGGTCGAGTACCTGCGCGCCTTCCTGCTCGGGCGGGCCGGCTGGTCGCGCCTGGGCGCGCTCATCCTCATCAGCGGGGCCTTCGGAGTGTTCCGGCGGGACGTCCTGGTCGAGGTCGGCGGCCTGGACGCCGAGAGCATCGGCGAGGACTTCGAGCTGGTGATGCGCATCCACCGCCACCTGCGCTCCCAGGACCGCGACTACCGGGTGGAGTTCGTCGCGGAGCCGGTCTGCTGGACCGAGGTCCCGTCCACCACGCGCGTCCTGAGCAAGCAGCGTGCTCGCTGGCACCGGGGGCTGTGGGAGACGCTGTGGACGTACCGCGGCATGGTCGCCAACCCCCGCTACGGCAAGGTCGGCCTCGTCGCAGTGCCCTGGTACTGGCTCTTCGAGCTGATCGCCCCCGCGCTGGAGCTGTTCGGGCTCGTCCTGGTCGGCCTGGGCCTGGCCCTCGGCGTGGTGCACGTCCACTACGCGCTGCTGTTCCTCGCTCTCGCCTACGGCTACGCCCTGCTGGTCACGCTCGCGGCGATGACGGTCGAGGAGATGAGCTTCCACAAGTACGAGCGCTGGCGCGACCTCGGTTCGACGCTCGCCGCCGCGGTGCTCGAGAACGTCGGCTACCGGCAGGCGACCGCCTGGTGGCGGCTGCAGGGCTGGTGGGCCAGCCTGCGCGGTCGCCGGGCCGTCTGGGGCGTGATGACGCGCTCCGGCTTCGAGGGTGAGCGGGACTCCGGGTGAGGCGAAGAGGGTTCAGCGTCGGTCGACGCCTGCGCGGTCTCGTGGTCCTCATCGGGGTCCTCATGCTCGTCATCGCCGCGTCGTGTGTCGTGAGCCTGGTGTCCGCCCGGGGGAACATGCTCCGGCTGTCGAACGAGATCGCCCCCGCCTTCGACGCCAACAGCCGGGTGCTGCAGGCGATGACCAACGCGGAGACCGGACTGCGGGGGTATGCCGCGTCGCACGACCCGTCGCTGCTGGGCCCCTACCGGGGCGCGCACCGGGACGCGGTGCAGGCGCTCGGCGAGCTGGACGCCCACCTGCCCGACGACTCCCGCTACGCCCGGATGGCGGCGTCGGAACGGGAGGCCGTGGAGGCGTGGTGGCGGTTCGCCCGCGAGAGCAAGCAGGCGATCGACGCCGGCAAGCGGGCGGAGGTGGTTCGCGGCACGACGCTGTTCGACCGGGTGCGCGAGACCAACGGGGCGCTGCACGACCGGCTCGCGCAGGAGCGCGCGGACGCCCGGGACCACGCGCAGCGCGCGATCGTCCGCGACGGCATCCTCGTCGGCGTCGTCACGGCCCTGGCGATACTGGTGGCCCTCAGCAGCGGCTTCCGCCTGGCCCATTCCCTGAGCCGCCCCCTGACGGCCCTGCGCGAGGTGGTCAGCCGGCAGCGGACCGGCGACCCCTCGGCCCGGGCCGACGACACCCGCGGAGCGCTGGACGTGCGCGCGCTCGCCGCCGACTTCAACGACCTCAGCGCCCAGAACGAGGCGCTGCAGCGCACCCAGGCCAGGGCGCTGACCATGCACCAGCTCAGTCTCGACGTGGAGCGTACGGTCCGTGCCTCGGGCGACGTGCAGAGCGCGCTCAACGTCCTGTGCCGGATGCTCGGCGAGGGGATGGTCGTCGACCGGGTGATGGTGAACACCATCGATGAGGACCAGCAGGTCGAGCTCGGCGCACAGTGGCACGACGTCGACCTCGACCCGCTGCCGGACATCCCGGAGCCGCTGCTGCCGGAGGTGGGGTCGCTCGCCGAGGAGCTGTGGCAGTCCTCCTCGCGGCTGGTGCTGCGCGACTTCCTCGCGCCGGAGGTCCAGGCCCAGGAGCGGGCCCGGATCTTCCACGAGGAAACCGGTGCCCGGTCGCTCATGCTCGTCCCGATCGGCTTGGCCGACCGGGTGATCGGCGTCATCTTCGTGCTCACCATCGACGACCGGCGCCACTGGACCCGTGCCGAGGCCAACGCCGTGCAGCAGAGCGCCGCATTCGTCGCGCAGGTCATCGTGGAGACCCAGCACGCCGAGCACCAGGCCGAGCACGTGGCCCGCCTCGAGCAGCTGGACCGGCAGAAGACCGACTTCCTGTCGACCGTCAGCCACGAGCTGCGCACGCCGCTCACCTCGATCAGCGGCTACCTCGAGCTGCTCCTGGACGGCGACGCGGGCGAGCTGTCGTCCGCCCAGCAGCGGATGCTCGGGGTGATCGACCGCAACACCACGCGGCTCCGCGGCCTGATCGACGACCTGCTGCTGCTCAACCGGATCGAGAGCGGCCGGCTCGGCTCCGAGATCCGCGCACTGTCGCTGTGCGACCTGCTCGAGGACAGCGCCGAGGAGCTGCGGCCCGTGGCCCGCGCGGCCCGGGTGGAGCTCGACGTCGACCACGGGCCGGAGTCGGCGGTGGTCCTGGGGGACCGGGTCCACCTGCAGCGCGCGGTCGTCAACATCCTGTCGAACGCGATCAAGTTCACGCCCGCGGGTGGCTCGGTCACCGTCCGCTGCACCGTCGACGAGGAGGCCCGGCGGGCGCTGGTCGTCTGCCGGGACACCGGGATCGGCATCCCGGCGGCGGACATCGGCCAGCTGTTCACCCGGTTCTACCGGGCGAGCAACGCCGCCGAGAAGGCGATCCAGGGCACCGGTCTCGGGCTCGTCATCGTCCGGCAGATCGTCGAGGACCACCACGGCGAGCTGCGCCTGTCCTCCGTGGAGGGGCAGGGCACCACCGTCGAGGTCGACCTCCCCCTCGCGCCGACCTCGGGGCTTTCCGGGCAACCTCGGGAGTTTGCGGGCGGAGAGTCCCGAGGTCCCCGGGAATCTCCCTAGGTTCGTGGGAATGTCCCGAGGTTCGCGGGAGGGGAATGCCGGGGCACCCGCGTGCGTTTCGGCATACGTGCCCTGATCTGGCACACTTGCTCACCGGCTGCCGGTTCACGGCCGCCGTCCAGCACCCGGCTGGCGGCGGGCGACCCGGAGCACAGGACACCCCAAGGAGCACCGTTGAAGACTGACATCCACCCGGCCTACGTCGAGACCACCGTGACCTGCACGTGCGGCGCGACGTTCACCACCCGCAGCACCGCGACCTCCGGCACGATCAACGCCGACGTCTGCTCGCAGTGCCACCCCTTCTACACCGGCAAGCAGAAGATCCTCGACACCGGCGGCCGCGTCGCCCGGTTCGAGCAGCGCTACGGCAAGAAGAGGGCCGCCAAGTAGCTTTCCCGCACCGCCGGTCCCGACCATCCGTGGTCCCGGGGCCGGCGGTGTCGCCTGTCCGGGGCCGGCACCGGTCCCGTCGACCCTCCGAGACCGGAAGAAGGCGTCATGCTCGAGTCCGCAGCCGCACTCGTGGAGGAGCACGCCGACCTGGAACGGCAGCTGGCCGACCCGGCCGCGCACGCCGACCCCGACCGGCTGCGCCGCCTCAACAAGCGGTATGCCGCCCTCGCACCGGTCGTGACCGCCTACCGCGAGTGGCTGCGCACCCGGGACGACGTCGCGGCCGCGCGTGAGCTGGCCGCCGAGGACGCCGGGTTCGCCGCGGAGCTGCCGGCGCTGGAGGAGGCCGCCGTCGCGGCCGAGGACCGCCTGCACACGCTGCTGCTGCCACGCGACCCCGACGACGACCGGGACGTGATCCTCGAGGTCAAGGCGGGCGAGGGCGGCGAGGAGTCGGCCCTGTTCGCGGGGGACCTGCTGCGGATGTACCTGCGCTACGCCGAGCACCGGGGCTGGAAGGCGGAGGTCCTCGACGGCACCGAGTCCGACCTCGGCGGCTGGAAGGACGTCCGGGTGGCGTTCAAGACGAAGGGCGCGCCCGGGCCGGGGGAGGCGCCGTGGGCGCGCCTGAAGTACGAGGGCGGCGTGCACCGGGTGCAGCGGGTGCCGGTCACCGAGAGCCAGGGCCGGATCCACACCTCCGCCGCCGGCGTGCTCGTGATGCCCGAGGTGGACGACCCCGCGGAGGTCGAGATCGGCCCGAACGACCTGAAGGTCGACGTCTACCGCTCCTCCGGCCCGGGTGGGCAGAGCGTCAACACCACCGACTCGGCAGTGCGGATCACCCACCTGCCGACCGGTCTGGTCGTCTCCTGCCAGAACGAGAAGTCCCAGCTGCAGAACAAGGAGCAGGCGCTGCGGGTGCTGCGGGCACGGCTGCACCAGCTGGCTGCCGATGACGCTGCGGCGGCTGCCGCCGACCGACGCCGGTCCCAGGTCCGCACCGTCGACCGCTCCGAGCGGATCCGCACCTACAACTTCCCCGAGAACCGGATCGCCGACCACCGCACCGGCTACAAGGCCCACAACCTCGACGCGGTCCTCGACGGCGACCTCGATGCGGTGGTCCAGTCGGCGGTCGACGCCGACGAGGCGGCGAGGATGGCCGCCGTCGGCGAGGGCGCCCCGAGCTCGTGACCCGGCTGTCCGACGCGGTCCGGCTGGCGGCGCAGCTGCTCGCCGAGCACGACGTGCCCAGCCCGGAGAGTGACGCGGTGGCCCTCGCGGCCCACGTCGCCGGGTGGGACCACGGCGAGCTGCAGCGGCGGATGGTCCTCGGTGACCCGGTGCCGGAGGGGTGGGAGCGGTTCGACGAGCTGGTCGCCGAGCGGGCCCGCCGGGTGCCGCTGCAGCACCTGACCGGCAGTGCCGGCTTCCGCCGGCTCGACCTGGCCGTCGGACCCGGGGTGTTCGTCCCGAGGCCGGAGACCGAGCTGACGGCCGAGCTGGCGATCACCGCCGCCCGGGAGGTGGCACGGCCGGTGGTCGTGGACCTGTGCACCGGGTCGGGCGCGATCGCGCTGAGCGTGCGGGACGAGGCGCCCCTGGCGGACGTCCACGCCGTCGAGCTGTCGCCGGAGGCCCACGCGTGGGCGGTCCGCAACCGGGACCGGACCGGCCTGCACGTGGACCTGCGGCTCGGGGACGCCGCCACCGCCTTCCCCGAGCTGGTCGGGGGGGTCGACGTCGTGGTGTGCAACCCGCCCTACATCCCCGAGGGCATGGTCCCGAACGATCCCGAGGTGCGCGACCACGACCCCGAGCTGGCGCTCTACGGCGGCAGCGTCGACGGGTTGGCCGTGCCCCTGGCGCTCGCCGCCCGGGCGGCCGAGCTGCTGCGCGACGGCGGGGTGCTCGTGATGGAGCACGCCGACGTGCAGGGCGAGTGGCTGCCGCAGGCGCTGCGCCGGGCGGGGGTGTGGCAGGAGGTCGGCGACCACGAGGACCTGACCGGCCGTCCCCGGGTGGTGACCGCCGCCCGGGCGCCCCGCTGAGCCGCGTCTGCCCCTGGACGTTCGGACCGCCGCTGGTGCCCCGGCGGGGACGACTGAACAACCTCGGGCCGTCCGGCTCGGGGCCCTACGGCTGAGCTACTCCACGACGGTTACACCGGTCAGCCCTTCGACGAGCCGGCACGCCTGGGCCGGGGTGATGACGGCGCCCCTGAGTGCCCGCAGGCCGTCCAGGTCGAGCTCGCCGAGGTCGGCCCCGCGCAGGTCCGCGCCGGTGAGGTCCGCGTCGAACAGGTCGGCGTGCAGCAGCTCGGCGCCGGACAGGTCGCTGCCGTGCAGGTCGGCGCCGCGCAGCACCGCCTCGGTGAGCCGCAGCCCGGTCAGCGGCACCCCGGCGAGGACCACTCCGGTGAGGTCCGCGGCATACAGGTTGCAGCGGAGGAACTGCGTGCCGAGCCCACGGGTGCGCGCGAAGCCGGCGCCCATCAGCCGGCAGCCCTCGAACACCGCCCCCGTCGTCAGCGACCCGGTGAACCGGGCGTCGCTGCCGTCCACGTCGTCGAACCGCGCCGAGGTGAGGTCGGCGTCGACGAACTGCGCGCGCCGGGCGCTGCCCCCGGTCCAGCTCGCCTCGTCGGCCGTCACCCGGTGCAGTCGCGCGTCGTCGAGGGTGCACCCCACGAACTGCCACCCGCCGAGGTCCAGCTCGCGCAGGTCGGCCCCGGACAGGTCGCACCCGACCAGCCGGTGCGGCCCGGCGCCGACGTCGTCGCGCTCGCGCAGCGTCGTGCCGGTCAGGTCCAGGCCGGTCAGCTCGCTCATCGGGGTCGATCGTGGCACGGTCGACCGACGTGGTCCGTTGACCGGGTGGTGGAGGCTTCGGCGACCACGGTGGGGGAGACTTCGGGGGTGACATCGAGGAGGAGCCGATGAGCGGCGTGGTGGACTGCACGACCGAGGAAGCACGGGCGGCAGGCGTCAAGCAGGCGGCGGAGACGGTGCGGGACGGCGGGCTGGTGGTGCTGCCGACCGACACCGTCTACGGCATCGGGGCCGACGCGTTCGACGCCGACGCGGTGGCCGCGGTGCTCGAGGCCAAGGGGCGCGGCCGCGACATGCCGCCCCCGGTGCTCGTGCCCGGCCCGCGCACCGTCGACGGGCTCGCGACCCGGGTGCCCGACTACGCGCGGGACCTGATCGAGGCGTTCTGGCCGGGGCCGCTCACCCTCGTGCTGCACGCGCAGCCCTCGCTCATCTGGGACCTCGGCGAGACCAACGGCACCGTCGCGGTCCGGATGCCCCGGGAGGAGACGGCGCTCGCGCTGCTCGACGAGGTCGGCCCGATGGCGGTCACCTCGGCCAACCGGCACGGCCAGCCGGCGGCCACCACGGTCACCGAGGCCGCCGTGCAGCTCGGCTCCGCGGTCGAGGTCTACCTCGACGGCGGCCCGTCCGCCGGGGGAGAGGCGTCCACGATCCTCGACTGCACCGGCGACGTGCCGACCGTCCTGAGGCTGGGCGCGCTGTCCGCGCAGGCCCTGCAGGAGGTGCTGGGCGACACGCGACTGGAGGGAGTCGAGGGCGACGGCACCGCGGCGGACCCGGAGCGGGACATCCCCTCCGAGGACACCGCCGGGGACCCGGAGCGTGGGTCGGCCTGAGTTGCCCCGCGGCCGCATCCGCGTCGGCATCTCGGGCTGGCGCTACCCGCGCTGGCGTGGCACGTTCTACCCGCCGGGGCTGCCCCAGCGCCGGGAGCTGGAGTATGCCGCGTCGCTCCTGGGCAGCGTCGAACTCAACGGCTCCTTCTACTCGCTCCAGCGGCCGAGCAGCTACGCCCGCTGGGCGGCCGAGACCCCCGAGGACTTCGTCTTCGCCGTCAAGGGCGGGCGCTACATCACGCACATGCTCAAGCTCGCCGGGGTCGAGACGGCGCTGGCGAACTTCTTCGCCTCCGGCGTGCTCGCACTCGGCCCGAAGCTGGGCCCGGTGCTGTGGCAGCTGCCGCCCGTGCTCGCCGCCGACCCGGGCCGGCTCGCCGCGTTCTTCGACCTGCTTCCGCGCACCACGACCGCGGCCGCCGCGCTCGCGTCCCGGCACGACGCCAAGGTCCCCGACGACCGGGCACTGACCTCCGCGCCGCTCGACGCCCCGATCCGCCACTCGCTCGAGGTGCGGCACCCGAGCTACGCCGACCCCGCCGTCGTCGAGCTGCTGCGCCGGCAGGACATCGGCCTGGTCGTCGCCGACACCGCCGGGCGGTGGCCGCTGCTGGAGGAGGTCACCTCCGACTTCGTCCATGTGCGGCTGCACGGTGCCGAGGAGCTGTACGTGAGCGGCTACACCCCCGAGGCGCTCGACCACTGGGCCGCCCGCTGCCGGGGGTGGGCCGACGCCGGCCACGACGTCCTCGTCTACTTCGACAACGACGTCAAGGTCCGCGCACCGTTCGACGCGCTCGCCCTGATGGACCGGCTCGGCCTCGAGGGGCCGGCCCAGCCGTAGCACTCGTGGGACGCGCCGCTGCGACGAGGACGCGGGCGGTCGGCATACCCTCGGGGGGACAACGTCCCCCGGCACCCGAGGCCCACCTGTGCGCGAGTACGTCCTCGTCTTCGTCGTGGCGGCCGCCATGACGTATGCCGCCACCCCCCTGGTGCGGTGGCTCGCCGTGCGCACCGGCGCCTTCACACCGGTGCGGGAGCGGGACGTGCACGCGGTGCCGATCCCGCGGATGGGCGGGGTGGCGATGCTGCTGGGATTCGCGGCGGCCCTCGTGGCCGCGTCCCGGCTGCCGTACCTGTCCCAGCTGTTCGAGAACGACCAGCTGGTCGCCGTGCTGGCCGGCGCGACGATCATCTGCGCCCTGGGGGCGATCGACGACCTGCACGGGCTGGACTGGCTCACCAAGCTGGCCGGGCAGATGATCGCGGCCGGGATCATGGCCTTCGGCGGGGTGCAGCTGCTGTCGCTGCCGATCGGCGGCTACACCGTGCTGCCCACCCAGGTGCTCGTGCCGCTGACGATCGTCATCGTGGTCATCTCGACCAACGCGGTGAACTTCGTCGACGGCCTGGACGGCCTGGCCGCCGGGATGGTCGGCATCGCGGCGCTGGCGTTCTTCGCCTGGTCCTACCTCATCTCGCGCAGCTACGACCCCCCGAACGTGTTCTCCTCGGCCACGTTCCTCACCGCCGCGATCGTCGGGATCTGTGTCGGCTTCCTGCCGCACAACTTCCACCCGGCCCGGCTGTTCATGGGTGACGCGGGGGCGCTGCTGCTGGGGCTGCTCCTCGCGGCGGCCACGATCTCGATGACCGGCAGCATCGACCCCTCCTCGAACCTGAGCGGGACCTCGCTCGCCGCGGCCTACCTGCTGCCGCTGGTGCTCCCGCTCGCCATCCTGACCGTGCCGCTGCTGGACGTGCTGCTGGCGGTGACCCGACGGATCCGCCGCGGGCAGGCCCCATGGACGCCGGACGCCCACCACCTGCACCACCGGATGCTCCAGCTCGGGCACGGGCACCGGGGTGCGGTGCTGCTGCTCTATCTGTGGTCGGCGATCGTCGCGCTCGGGGCGGTCTCCTTCGCCTTCGTCGAGTTCTGGGTGGCCCTCGGCGTCATCCTCGGTGCCGCGGCGGTGGCGCTGCTGCTCACCTGGGGGCTGCCGCGATGGAGCCGCGCGGGGCGCTTGTGATAGCATTCACAAGCGTTCGAACGAACGAGAATCCACCACACGACAGTCGTTGACGACCGCGCCCCGCACGGGCGCAGATCGTGAGTGCGGACATGGACTCCCCCCCATCGGCAGCGCGACCGCCGGCGAGCGCGCCCTTCGCCGTGATGCTGCGGGGTGCCCTGGTCCCGACCCTCGTCGCGGGCGCACTCACGGTGCTCGTCCTCGGCCTGGTGCGCGGGGGAGCGGGCGCCGGGGCCGCCGTGATCGGCGTCGCCATCGCCGTCGCGTTCTTCAGCGCCGGCCTGAAGGTGATCGGCCACATCGTCGAGCAGAACCCGGTGGCGGCGTTCGCCGGGGCGATGGCCGTCTACCTCGGCCAGCTCATCTTCCTCGCGCTCGTGGTGATCGTGCTGCGCCAGGTGGCGTGGCTGGACGCCTGGGCTTGCGGGATCGCGGTGTTCGTCGCCACGATCGTGTGGCAGGTCTTCCAGGCGAGGGCCTACCTGCGCATGCGCCAACCCGTGTATGACGACCCGGCGCCGTCCGTGCCCACCGACGAGGGTGGTGCCCGGTGACGGCGCAGCTGCGAGGACGAGATGGTGGACCGCGAGCACGGCGCTGCCGAGGAGCCCGAGGAGCGTCCGGACGCCTCCCGGAAGCCCCAGGGGCCGCCGGACCCCGACGCGGGGCACCCCGGCATGCAGAAGAGCCCGGAGTGGGACGCGATGGCCTCGGTGATCTCCGGGCCGATCGTGTTCGGGGGGATCGGCTGGCTGCTCGACCACTTCCTGCACCTGTCCGTCTTCCTGCCCCTCGGGATCATCGGCGGGATGGCGCTTTCGCTGTACCTCCTGTGGTTCCGGTACGGTACTCACTGACCTCGCGGCCGGGTGCCGGGCACCGACTGCCCCGAGGTCTCGTCGTGGCGTCCGCCGCCACGGAAACCCCGACCTCCACCTGTCCGCTGCCGATGACCGAGGAGAGACTGTGAGCATCCACCTGCTCGCTGCGAGTGGGGCGCTGGCCTCCAGTGATGGCGGAGGCTTCACGCCGCCCACCACCGACGAGTTCTGGCAGCCCCTCATCGGCAGCGGTCAGCTCGCCTTCACCCGGCCGATCCTGATCTTCATCATCTCGGTGGCCGTCCTGTCGTGGTGGTTCGTCGCGACGACCCGCAAGGCCGCGGTCGTCCCCAGCAAGGGTCAGTGGCTGACCGAGGGTCTCTACGGCTTCATCCGCAACGACCTCGCCCGGGACATGATCGGCAGCCGCGACTTCCTGCGGTTCGTGCCGTTCCTGTTCGCGATGTTCGCGGTCCTCGTGCTGAACAACCTGTACGGGATCATCCCGTTCTTCCAGTTCCCGACCTTCGGGCGGATCGCCTTCCCGATGGCGCTCACCGTCATCGTCTACGTGATCTACCACTACCTGGGCTTCAGGAAGCACGGGTTCACCGGCTACTTCAAGTCGTTCGTGCCGAGCGGACTGCCCGGGTGGATCGTGCCGGTCGTGATGGTCCTCGAGACGTTCTCCTTCTTCGTGACCCGGCCGTTGACCCTGTGCATGCGACTGTTCGGCAACATGCTCGCCGGCCACATGCTGCTGCTCGTCTTCATCCTCGGCGGCGAGTACATGCTGCTGCACGGCGACGTCTTCCTGAAGGTGGTCTCCGTGCCGACCTTCGTCCTCGCCTTCGTCATGACGGCGTTCGAGGCGCTGATCGAGGTCGTGCAGGCCTACATCTTCACCCTGCTCGCCGCCTCCTACATCGCCACGGCGCTGGCCGACGAGCACTGAGCCGACCCGGCTCGGGCCGACCGCCCGGAGCCGAGCGCAGGTCCCACAACTTCATAGCCACACCACAACAGCTGTCCACCCTGGAGAGCCCTCCCCGGTCCGGCCGGGGAGGAGGATCAACGAACGAAAGAGAGACGAACGTGTCAGGCAACATCGCGATCGTGGGTTACGGCCTCTCCGCCATCGGCCCCGGTATCGGCATCGGCTTGATCTTCGCCGCCTACATCAACGGTGTCGCGCGCCAGCCCGAGGCTCGCGGCATGCTGCAGTCCATCGCCATCCTGGGCTTCGCGTTCGCCGAGGCGCTGGCCATCTTCGGTCTGGTCCTCTACTTCATCAGCGGCGGCGCGGGCTGAGCCCTCGGACAACCACCTCATCGGCACCGATGCAGTAGGAGAACCCGTGCACTTCCTCGCCACTGTTTCCAGCGCCTCCGAGCCCCCCAACTCGCTGGTGGTCCTTCCGGCCTGGGGTGAGCTCATCGCCGGCTTCGTCTTCTTCGCGATCTTCTACATCATCGTGAAGCAGAAGGTGGTGCCCCGCCTGGAGAAGGCGTATGCCGACCGCACTGCCGCGATCCAGGGCGGGATGCACAAGGCCGAGCAGGCCCAGCAGGAGGCCGAGGCGGCTCTGCAGGAGTACAAGGCCCAGCTGGCCGACGCCCGCGCCGAGGCGGCCCGCATCCGCGAGGACGCCAAGGAGCAGGGGGCGGCGATCCTCGCCGACATGCGCAAGCAGGCGCAGGACGAGTCGGCCCGGATCACCGAGTCCGCGCACAAGCAGATCGAGGCCGAGCGCCAGCAGGCCATCGTCTCCCTGCGCAGCGAGGTGGGACGGATCTCGACCGACCTCGCCAGCCGGATCGTCGGTGAGTCGCTGGAGGACGAGACGCGCCAGAAGGGCATCGTCGACCGGTTCCTCGCCGAGCTGGAGTCCGGTGAGGTCCGCCCCGAGACCGTCGGGTCGGGCACCGGGCAGGACGCCTGATGCTGGGCTCCTCGCGCGCCGCCGCCACCGCCGGACGCGACGCGCTCGCGACGGCGCTGCACGGTGGCGTCGACTGGAACCAGCTCGCGGACGAGCTGTTCGCGGTCGCCCGGAGCATCGACGGCAACGCCGGCCTGCGCCGCGCCCTGGTGGACCCCTCGCGTGAGGGCGCCCCCAAGCGGCAGCTGGTGACCCGGCTGTTCTCGGGCCAGGTCACCTCGTCCACCGCCGACGTGCTCGAGACGCTGGTCAGCCAGCGCTGGTCCCGGGACCGCGACCTGGCCGACGCCACCGAGAACCTCGGGGTCGAGGCCGTGGTCGCGTGCGCCGAGGCGGGCAACCGGCTCGACGCCCTCGAGGACGAGCTGTTCCGCTTCGGCCGCGTGGTCGCCGGCACCCCGGACCTGCGCCGGGCGCTGAACGACCGCCGGGCGCCGAGCGAGCACCAGCGCGAGCTCGTCGGGCGCCTGCTGCAGGGCCGTGCCACCCCCGAGACCGTGCGCCTCGTGGAGCACGCGGTCACCGCGCCGCGGGGGCGGCGCTTCGACCGGGTCCTGGAGGGCTACCAGGCGACGATCGCGCGTCGGCGCGAGCAGCTCACGGCCACCGTCTTCGCCGCCCGGCCGCTCGAGCCGGCCCAGCGTGAGCGGCTCGCCGGGGCGCTGGGGCGGATCTACGATCGAACGATCCAGGTGAACGTGGTCGTCGAGCCCGACGTCCTGGGCGGACTGCGGATCCAGATCGGTGACGAGGTCGTCGACGGCACCATCCTGCGACGGCTCGAGGAGGCCCGCCGGCAGCTCGCCGGCTGACCGACGCGCCGCCCACCACAACTCCAACAGGCACCACCCACGCACTTCCGGCCCGGGAACCGCGGGCCACAGACGAGGAGAGAAACATGACGGAGCTCACCATCCGTCCGGAGGAGATCCGCGACGCGCTGGACCAGTTCGTCTCGTCCTACGAGCCGGGGGCCGCATCCCGTGAGGAGGTCGGCCGCGTGGCCGACGCCGGCGACGGCATCGCCCACGTCGAGGGCCTGCCCTCGGCGATGGCCAACGAGCTGCTGCAGTTCGAGGACGGCACGCTCGGCCTGGCGCTGAACCTCGACGTCGACGAGATCGGCGTCGTCGTGCTGGGCGACTTCGCCGGCATCGAGGAGGGCCAGGAGGTCAAGCGCACCGGCGAGGTCCTGTCCGTGCCGGTCGGTGACGACTTCCTCGGCCGGGTCGTCGACCCG
>DASSKF010000032.1:0-14570 GCA_035690725.1 Segeticoccus sp. | reverse complement strand
TCCTGTTCCTCGGCTTCTACCCGAAGCCGGCGCTGGACGTGATCAACCCGGCCGTGTCCCAGACGCTGCACCACGTCGGCGTCACTGACCCGGCGCCGTTGACCGGCGCCGCCGAGGGAGGACAGAAGTGATCGCCGCCGTCCCCACCGTGCTGTCGGCCGCCTTCCAGCCGCCGAGCGTCAACTACGGGGCCATCCTGCCGATGCTGATCGTGTTCGGCGCCGCGATCGTCGGGGTGCTCGTCGATGCCTTTGCGCCCCGCGGAGCCCGCTACGCCACCCAGCTCGGGATCGCCGTGGTCGGCCTGGCCGCCGCACTCGCGGCACTCGCGACCACGGCCCGCACCAACCAGGGCATCACGCTGGAGGGCGGCGTCGTCATCGACGGCCCGGCCCTGCTGCTGCAGGGGATCATCGTGGCCCTGGCGCTGCTGGCGGTGCTCGCGATGGCCGAGCGCTTCGACGGTCGCACCGCCGAGGCGTTCACCCCATCCGGGGCGTCCACGCCGGGCTCGGCCCTGGAGGCACGGGCACTCCGGGCCGGGATGACGACCACCGAGGTCTTTCCCCTGACGATGTTCGCGGTCGCCGGCATGATGCTCTTCCCAGCCTCCGGCGACCTGCTCGTCATGTTCATCGCGCTCGAGGTCCTCTCGCTGCCGCTGTACATCCTGTCCGGCCTCGCCCGGCGCCGGCGCCTGCTCTCGCAGGAGGCGTCGTTGAAGTACTTCCTGCTCGGCGCGTTCTCCTCGGCCTTCTTCCTGTTCGGCTCGGCGCTGCTGTTCGGCTTCGCTGGCTCGATGAACTTCGGCGACATCGCGGAGGCGGTCGGGTCCCAGTCCGGCAAGGACGGCCTGTTGCTGCCCGGTGTGCTCCTCGTCGTGATCGGCGTGCTGTTCAAGGTCGGTGCCGCCCCGTTCCACTCCTGGACGCCGGACGTCTACCAGGGCGCCCCGAGCCCGGTGACCGGCTTCATGGCGGCATGCACGAAGGTGGCCGCCTTCGGCGCGCTGCTGCGCGTGCTCTACGTCGGCTTCCCCGGGGACCAGTGGAGCTGGTACCCGATCGTCTTTGCCGTCGCGGTCCTCACCATGGTCGTCGGCGCGGTGCTGTCGGTGACCCAGACCGACATGAAGCGGCTGCTGGCCTACTCCTCGATCGCGCACGCCGGCTTCGTCCTCGTCGGCGTGCTGGCGCTGGACCGGGTCGGCGTCGCGGGCGTGCTCTTCTACCTCGCCACCTATGGCTTCAGCGTCATCGCGGCCTTCGCGATCGTCGCGTTGGTCCGGGAGCGGGGCGCCGAGGCGACGAGCTTGAACCAGTGGGCCGGTCTCGGCAAGCGGCACCCGGTCGTCGCGGGTGTCTTCGCCTTCCTCCTGCTCGCCTTCGCCGGCATCCCGTTCACCTCCGGCTTCACCGCCAAGTTCGCCACCTTCGCACCGGCGATCGCCCACGGGGGCACCTCCGGCGTCTGGCTCGTGGTGATCGGCGTCCTGGCGAGCGCGGTCACGGCGTTCGTCTACTTCCGGGTCATCGTGCTCATGTACTTCTCGGAGCCGACCGGGGAGACGCGTGTCGCGATGCCCACCGTCGTGAGCACCGTGGCGATCACCATCGGGGCACTGGCCACGCTCGTGCTCGGCATCGTGCCGGCGCCGCTGCTCGACCTCGCGGCCAGCTCGTCGCAGTTCCTCCGATGACCCCCGCTGCCCGACCCGTCGAGAGCCTGGCGCTGCCATCGCTCTCGCCGGAGCTCGCGGCGCGGCTGCAGGAGGGTCTTACCGAGGTCGACCGCTGCCTGCGGGACCGGGTCGACCACGAGGAGCCGTTCATCGCCCAAGCCTCAGGACACCTCTCCTCGGCGGGCGGCAAGCGCTTCCGGCCGCTGCTGACCCTGCTCGCGGCCGAGCTGGGCTCCGGACGCAACGAGCGGGTCGTCGCGGCAGCCACGGGGGTGGAGCTGACCCATCTGGCCTCGCTCTACCACGACGACGTGATGGACGAGGCCCCCGTGCGCCGGGGCGCGCAGAGCGCCAACGCGCGCTATGACAACTCCACGGCGATCCTCGTCGGAGACCTGCTCTTCGCTCGGGCGTCGGAGGTGATCGCCGACCTCGGCGCGGAGGCGGTGCGGATCCAGTCGGAGACGTTCGTCCGGCTCTGCACCGGGCAGATCCGCGACGACCGCCCGGCTCCCGAGGGGGTCGACCCGCTGGACTACTACCTCGGCGTCCTGTCGGAGAAGACCGGCTCGTTGTTCGCGACCGCCGCGCACTACGGAGCCCTGTTCAGCGGCTGCCCGCCGCAGACGGTCGAGATCATGCGTCGCTACGGCGAACGCCTTGGGATGGCGTTCCAGCTCGCGGACGACCTGCTCGACATCGAGTCGGAGTCGCGGGAGTCCGGCAAGACACCGGGCACCGACCTCCGGGAGGGCGTCGACACCCTTCCCGTGCTCTACGCCAAGGCGTCCACGGACCCGGCCGACGAGCGGCTGCGGGCCCTGCTGGCCAGCGACCTGCGGGACGAGACGCTGCACGCCGAGGCACTCGACATGCTCCGCGGCCACGCCGCGATGCAGCGCGCCCGCGAGCACACCAACTCGGTCGCACGGGAGGCCCGGGACCTGCTCGAGCCCCTCGGTGACGGCGACGCCCTGGAGGCCCTCCGGGCGCTGGCGCTCGGCGTGGCCAACCGCGCGACCTGAGCGCCCGGTGACCGAGCGCCTGACAACTGACCGAGCGGGGCACTTCTCCGACGTTCGCGCCCGGCCGGACCTGACAACTGACCGAGCGGGGCACTTCTCCGGCGTTCGCGCCCGGCCGGACCTGACAACTGACCGAGCGGGGCACTTCTCCGGGACCGAGCCGGCATACCGGCGCCTCGACGAGCGCAACGACCGATTCTGCGGCACAGTGGACCCAGGAGCCATTCGAACGAGTGGAGGTCTGCCATGCCCATGATGAAGAACGGCAAGCCGAACAAGGACGAGCTCCCGAGCACGTTGCAGCGCTCCGACGCGAAGGCGCAACGCACCTTCGCCGAGGCGCACGACTCGGCCGCGGAGGAGTACGGCGACGGGGAGCGGGCGCACCGGACGGCCTACGCCGCCCTGAAGCACTCCTACGAGAAGGTCGGCGACCGCTGGGAGGCCAAGGACGAGAAGGGCCCCAGCGACCAGCAGGCCGAGGGCGGTGTGGACACCGACCGGGACACGGCCGGCGGCGTGGACGCCAACGCCAGCAAGGAGCACCTCTACGAGGTCGCCCAGAAGCTCGACATCTCCGGCCGGTCCAGCATGGACAAGGACGAGCTGGTCGACGCGATCCAGAAGGCCAACGACAGCAAGACCGCCCAGTCCCGCGACTGACCGCTCCGGCCACGCTCCGGAGGACGACGATCAGGCGGGAGGCCCGATCTCGGGGGTCGTGCGCGCCCCGACCCGGCCGGGGCGCACGGGAGGCCCGATCTCGGGGATGGTGTGCGCCCGGACCCGGCCGGACGGCTCCCGTCAGGCCGCCGCGCCCTCGGCCGCACGCGCGAGTTGACGGGACCGGCTGCGGGCCGAGTGCACCGAGTCCACGCTGAGCACCGCGAGGGCCACCCACACGATCGCGAAGCCGGCCCACCGCGCCGAGCTCATGTGCTCGCCCAGGATGACCACGCCGGCGAGCAGCTGCAGGATCGGGGTGATGAACTGCAGCAGGCCGATCGTCACCAGCGGCACCCGGCGCGCGGCAGCGGCGAAGAGCAGCAGCGGGATCGCCGTCGCCACGCCGGCCGAGGTCAGCAGCAGGGAGTGCCCCACTCCGGCAGTGGTGAAGGTGGACCGCCCGGTGAGCGTCAGCCAGACCAGCACCAGCGCGGCGATCGGGGCCAGCACGGCCGTCTCGGCGGTGAGGCTGTGCAGGGCGCCCAGGCTCGCGCCCAGACGCTTCTTCATGAACCCGTAGCTGGCGAAGCTGCACGCCAGCGCGAGCGAGATCCACGGCGGCTTGCCCGCCGCGACGGTCAGGTACAGCGCACCGAGCAGGCCGATGCCGACGGCGACCCACTGCAGCGGCCGCAGTCGCTCGCGCAGCACCAGCACCCCGAGGCCCACCGTGACCAACGGGTTGAGGAAGTAGCCGAGCGCGGCCTCGGTGACGTGCCCGCTCATCACCGCCGCGACGTAGATGGTCCAGTTCGCCGCGATGAAGATGCTCGCCAGCGTGATCCCCACGAGGGCACGCGGGCGCCGCAGGATGGGACGCACCCACGCCAGGTCCCGGGTGACCAGGACGACGATGACGCAGAAGACCAGCGACCACAGGATGCGGTGGACCAGGATCTCCCAGGCGCTCGCCGGCGCGAGGGTGGTGAAGTAGAGCGGGAACGCGCCCCAGATGAGGTACGCGGTGAACCCGTACCCCGTCCCCAGCCGCGACGGGTCGGTGTCACGGAGGAGGGCGGGCGTCACCGCACCACTCTGCTCCCGCCCCGGGGACCGGTCCAAATCGGGGGACGGTCCGTCTCACCACGCGACCCACGAAGCCAACAGCACGCGCCCCGTGGCGCTTCTGTGCGGCGCGTCCGTCGCCGGAGCAGCGGAAACGTCCCCAAGAAACGCGGTCGAGCGGCTCACCACGCCGGTATGCCGGGTGGCTGCGGAATCGGGTCAGGCGTGGCTGGGCTCGGGCTCAGGCGCGGCTGGGCTCGGGGTCGGCCGCCGAGACGGTCCAGGTGTCCTTGCCCTCGAGCAGCCGGGCGAGGTCGGCGTCGCTGGCGGGCCCGCCGCCCGACGAGACCGCGGCGTCCACCTGCGCGCGGACCAGGTCGTCGTAGGTCGGCCGCTCGACGCTGCGGAAGATCCCCATCGGCACGTGCTGCATGCTCCCGTCGTCGAAGCGGGAGAGCGCGAACGCCTGCGCCGGGTTGTCGGCGCCGCTGTCGTGCACCAGCACCCGACTGGTCTCGGCGTCCGACTCCGGGACCACCCGCAGCTCGCCGGCGTCGTCCCGGACCACCACGCGGCTGTCCTCGCCCTCCCCGACCCGCACCTGCTCGCCGTCGACCAGGCGGAGCAACCGTGCCGTCTTGTCGTCGTTGCCCTTGAGCAGCTGGAACGCGCCGTCGTTGAAGATCGGGCAGTTCTGGTAGATCTCGACCAGCGCCGTTCCCCGGTGCTCCGCCGCGGCACGCAGTGTCGCGGTGAGGTGCTTGCGGTCGGAGTCCATGGTCCGGGCCACGAACGTCGCCTCGGCGCCGAGCGCCAGCGAGACCGGGTTGAACGGCGTGTCCACCGAGCCCAGCGGGGTCGACTTCGTGATGCTGCCGACCTCGGAGGTGGGGGAGTACTGCCCCTTGGTCAGGCCGTAGATCTTGTTGTTGAACAGCAGGATCGTGAGGTTGACGTTCCGGCGCAGCGCGTGGATCAGGTGGTTGCCGCCGATCGACAGCGCGTCACCGTCACCGGTGACGACCCACACCGACAGGTCGCTGCGCGAGGTCGCCAGCCCGGTCGCGATCGCCGGGGCGCGCCCGTGGATCGAGTGCATCCCGTAGGTGTTGAGGTAGTACGGGAAGCGCGAGGAGCAGCCGATGCCGGACACGAAGACGATGTTCTCCCGGCGCAGTCCGAGCTCGGGCAGGAAGCCCTGCACGGCCGCGAGGACGGCGTAGTCGCCGCACCCGGGGCACCAGCGCACCTCCTGGTCGGACGTGAAGTCCTTCTTGGTGAGCTTCGGGTCGTCCGCCCCGACCTGCGGCACTCCCGCGGTGCCGGCGAGGGGGGAGTCAGCGGTGACGGCGGCTGAGCCGTGCGGGTGCGGGTTGTTCGGCATACCGATGTCGGTGGTCACGAGGACACCTCCTGGCGGAGTACGTCGGCGATCTCGGTCGCCGTGAAGGGCAGGCCGCGCACCGCGTTGTGGCTGCGCACGTCGACGAGGTACTTCGCGCGGAGCAGCATCGCGAGCTGGCCGAGGTTCATCTCCGGGACGATGACGCGCTGGTAGGAGCGCAGCACCTCTCCGGTGTTCGGGGGGAACGGGTTGAGGTGGCGCAGGTGCGCGCGGGCGACCTTCCCGCCGGCGTTGCGCACCAGCCGGGTCGCCGCGGCGATGGGCCCGTAGGTCGAGCCCCAGCCGAGCACGAGCACGTCCGCGTCACCGGTGGGGTCGTCGACCTCCAGCGGCTGGACCGTGTCGGCGATCCTGGCGATCTTCTGGCTTCGCAGGTGGACCATCCGGTCGTGGTTGTCCGGGTCGTAGCTGATGTGGCCGGTGACGTCGGCCTTCTCCAGCCCGCCGACCCGGTGCTCGAGCCCCTTGGTGCCCGGCACCGCCCACGAGCGCGCGAGGGTCTCGGGGTCGCGCAGGAACGGGTGGAACGTCGGGTTGCCCTTGGCGTCCTCGCCGTTGGGTTGCGTGGCGAACTCCACGTCGATCGTCGGCAGGTGCCCGACCTCCGGGATGCGCCACGGCTCGGAGCCGTTGGCCAGGTAGCCGTCCGAGAGCAGCAGGACGGGAGTGCGGTATGCCGTGGCGATCCGGACCGCTTCCATCGCCGCGTCGAAGCAGTCCGCGGGGGAGCGCGGGGCGATCACGGCGACCGGGGACTCGCCGTTGCGGCCGAACATCGCCTGCAGCAGGTCGGCCTGCTCGGTCTTGGTCGGCAGGCCGGTCGAGGGGCCGCCGCGCTGGATGTCGACGACCACGAGCGGCAGCTCGAGCGCCACGCCGAGGCCGATCGTCTCGGACTTGAGCGCGAGGCCGGGGCCGGAGGTCGTCGTCACGCCGATGGCCCCGCCGAAGGCCGCCCCGAGGGCGGCGCCCACACCGGCGATCTCGTCCTCGGCCTGCAGGGTCGTCACGCCGTAGCGCTTGAGGCCGGACAGCGTGTGCAGCACGTCCGAGGCCGGGGTGATCGGGTAGCTGCCGAGGACCAGGGGGAGCCCCGAGCGGTGCGAGGCGGAGACCAAGCCGTAGGCGAGCGCGAGGTTGCCGGTGATGTTGCGGTAGGTGCCCTCCGGCATACGGGCAGGGGCGACCTCGTAGGCGACGGCGAAGTCCTCGGTGGTCTCGCCGTAGTGGAAGCCCGCGTGCAGCGCGGCGATGTTGGCCTCGAGCAGCTCGGGCTCGTCACCGAACTTGTTCTTCAGGAACGCCTCGGTGCCGTCCATCGGCCGGGTGTAGAGCCAGGACAGCAGCCCGAGGGCGAACATGTTCTTGGCGCGTTCCTTCTCCTTGCGGGTCAGGTCGAACTTCGCGAGCGCCTCGACGGTGATGGAGGTCAGCGCCACCGGGTGGACGTGCCACGACTCGAGCGAGTCGTCCTCGAGGGGGCTGGTCTCGTAGCCGACCTTGCCGAGGTTGCGCTTGGTGAACTCGTCGGTGTTGACGATGAGCATCGAGCCGCGGGGCAGGTCGCGCAGGTTCGCCTTCAGGGCCGCCGGGTTCATCGCGACGAGCACGTCCGGCGCGTCGCCGGGGGTCAGCACCCGGTGGTCGGCGAACTGGAGCTGGAAGCTCGACACCCCGGGCAGCGTCCCCTGGGGTGCGCGGATCTCGGCGGGGAAGTTGGGCAGGGTGGACAGGTCGTTGCCCAGGATCGCCGTCTCGGACGTGAACCGGGCACCCGTGAGCTGCATGCCGTCGCCGGAGTCCCCCGCGAACCGGATGACCACCTGGTCGATCCGCCGTACGGGCTTGCTACTCATGTCTACCGTCTCACCAGGCTTCCGTCGACGATTGTCCCGTGACCTCCTAGGCGCCGCCGCGGTTTCTCCGGTCGGCGGCGCGTCGGTGGCAGCCATCGGGGCACCTCTTCCATGCTACTGGGCACGCTTCCTCGTTCTCGCTGACGTCCTACCCGGTGCTCGCCCGGTCAACGCGTCCGCTCGGTGCAACCGGCCGATGCCGCCGGCAATTCCTCGGACAGTCCCGGGTTTATTCCTGTCCGACGCGTCGCGAGGGGCTACTCGCGGGTCATGCCTCTTTGGTGGCAGGCTCGCGGCGGCGGGATCATGTCCCGACCGGAGTGAGTCGTCCAGCCCGACCGGGAGGTTCCGCATGTTCTCGCGCATCGCCATCGTCAACCGGGGCGAGTCGGCCATGCGGCTCATCCACGCGGTGCGCGACCTCAACGCGGCGGCGGGCCCGGACGGGCACCGGATCGAGACGGTCGCCCTGCACACCGAGGGCGAGCGGCGGGCGATGTTCGTCCGCGAGGCCGACCACGCCTACGGCCTCGGTCCCGCGGCCGACCGGCCCTACCTGGACTACGCCGTGCTCGAGCGCGCGCTCGTCGAGAGCGGGGCGGACGCCGCCTGGGTCGGGTGGGGCTTCGTGGCCGAGGACCCGCGCTTCGCCGACCTGTGCGAGCGGCTCGGGGTGACCTTCGTCGGCCCGAGCGCCGAGGCGATGCGCAAGCTGGGCGACAAGATCGGCTCCAAGCTGCTCGCGGAGGAGGTCGGCGTCCCCGTCGCGCCGTGGAGCCGGGGCGGGGTGGACACCTTGGCGGACGCCACGGACGCTGCTGCCAGGATCGGCTACCCCCTCATGCTCAAGGCCACCGCTGGCGGGGGCGGCCGCGGCATCCGCAAGGTGGCGTCCGACGAAGACCTGGCCGACGCCTACGCGCGGACCCGGGACGAGGCCGAGCGGGCCTTCGGCTCGGGCGTGGTCTTCCTCGAGAAGCTGGTCACCGGCGCCCGGCACGTCGAGGTCCAGCTCATCGCCGACGGCCAGGGCACGGCGTGGGCGATCGGTGTGCGGGACTGCTCGATCCAGCGGCGCAACCAGAAGGTGATCGAGGAGTCCGCCTCCCCGGTCATGAGGGCCGAGCAGGCCCAGCTGCTCAAGGACAGCGCGGAGCGGCTCGCGCTCGCGGTCGGGTACGCCGGCGCGGGGACCGTGGAGTTCCTCTTCCAGCCGGTCGACGGCACCTTCGCCTTCCTCGAGGTCAACACGCGGTTGCAGGTCGAGCACCCCATCACCGAGGTGACGACCGACACCGACCTGGTCAAGCTCCAGCTGCACGTCGCCGCCGGCGGCCGCCTCGAGGGCGAGCGCCCCACCGAGAGCGGGCACGCGGTGGAGGCACGGCTCAACGCCGAGGACCCCGACCGGGACTTCGCCCCGGCGCCGGGCCACATCGACCTGCTCGTCCTGCCTGCCGGGCCGGGGGTCCGGGTCGACACCGGTGTCGGTGAGGGAGACACCATCCCGGCGGAGTTCGACTCGATGATCGCCAAGGTCATCGCCCACGCCGCCACCCGCGACGAGGCCCTGGCGCGGCTGCGCCGGGCGATGGTGGAGACGCAGGTGGTCATCGACGGCGGCGCCACCAACAAGTCGTTCATCCTCGACCTGCTGGCGCAGCCTGAGGTCATCGACGGGACGGCGGACACCGGCTGGATCGACCGGGTCCGCAGCGAGGGGCGGCTGGTGTCCTCCCGGCACAGCGGGCTCGCGCTGGTCATGGCGGGCATCGAGGCCTACGAGGAGGAGGAGGCGGTCGAGCGGGCCCGCCTGCTCGAGACGGCGCGCGGTGGCCGGCCCCAGGTGCAGCACAGCGTCGGGCGGCCGACCGAGCTCAAGCTGCGCGGTCTCGCCTACGCGGTCACGGTGCTGCAGGTGGGGCCGGACCGGTTCCGGGTGACCGTGGACGCCCCGGACGGTGACCGGTCCGCTGTGGAGGCCACGGTGGAGCGGCTGGACCAGTACGCCGCCCGGCTCACCGTCGGCGGGTCCACCCACCGGGTGCTCTCGGCCGTCCACGGACCGGTCCACCTCGTCGAGGTCGACGGCGTGATGCACCGGGTGACCCGCGAGGAGGGCGGCGTACTGCGGTCCCCGGCGCCGGCGCTCGTCGTGGCGACCCCGGTGGCCGTCGGGGACACGGTCGAGGCCGGTGCGCCGGTGCTGGTGCTGGAGAGCATGAAGATGGAGACCGTGCTGCCGGCGCCGTACCCGGCCACCGTCCGTGAGCTCCTGGTCAGCACGGGCAGCCAGGTCGAGACCGGCGCGCCGCTGGTGCGGCTCGAGCCCACCGGCGAGGAGGACACCGCCGAGGCGGTGACCGAGGGCGTCGACCTCGGGCTCCCGACCGGAGGCGACGGCCGACGGTCACCGGCCGAGCGGTTCGCCGGACGCGGCGCCGACCTCACCGCCATCCTGCTCGGCCACGACGTCGACGAGGCCGACGGCGGCAGCACCCTGCGGGAGTACCTCACGGCCCGGGACGAGCTGGTGGCCGGCGGCGACGCGAGCGTCCTCGCCAGCGACATCGCCCTGCTGGACGTCCTGTCCGACTTCGCCGACCTGAGCCGCAACCGGCCGGCCTCGGAGGAGGAGCACACCGAGCTGGCGGTGCACAGCCCGCGGGAGCACTTCCACGCCTACCTGCAGAGCCTGGACCCCGACCGCGGCAAGCTGCCGGAGTCGTTCCGCACCAAGCTGTTGCGGGTGCTGCGGCACTACGGGATCGACAGCCTCGACCGGACCCCGGCCCTCGAGGAGGCCGTGTTCCGGATGTTCCTGGCCCAGCAGCGCACGGCGCCCGACGTGGCCATCGGGTCCGGCCTGCTCGAGCGGTGGAGCCGCGAGCCGGCGCCGGGCGCGCAGCTGGCCGGGGCCGCCCGGGACGCCCTCGACCGGCTCGCCCGGGCGAGCCAGCGGCGCTTCCCCGTCGTCGCCGACCTCGCCCGCAGCGTCCGCTTCGGGTGGTTCGACCAGCCCGCGGTCGACGCGGAGCGGGCCGGCGTCCTCGCCGACGCCCGCGCCCAGCTCGCGACCCTGGCGGCCGATCCCGACGTGCCGGACCGGGCCGACCGGATCGAGGCGCTCACCGCCATCCCGGAGCGGATCGCCGGCTTCCTGTGCGAGCGGCTGGTGGCCGGCGTCCCGGACAACGAGCCGATGCTCGAGGTGCTCATCCGCCGGCACTACCGCGAGCACGCGCTCACCGCGGTGCGCGAGACGTCGGTCGACGGCCGGCCGTTCGCGACCGCCGACTACGTGCTGGACGACCGGCCCACCCACCTGGTGTCCACGGTCGGCCGGGTCGAGGAGCTGGCCGCCGGCAGCGACCTCGTCCGTGAGATGACCGACCAGGTCGGCCGGCGGGCCGAGGGGCAGCAGGCGGTCGCCGACCTCTACCTGGCGTGGCCCGACGCCCCCGAGGAGGCCGACGAGGCCGCGCGGCTGCTCCGGGACCGGGTGCGCGCGCTCGACCTCGGCGGCGGGGTGCGACGGGTCGCCGTGGCGGTGTGCACCGGCCGCCCGGGGCCGCTCGGCTACTTCACCTTCCGCCCCGCCAGCGGCGACGTCGCCGGAGCCGCGAGCCAGCACGATGACGGCGGCGTCGAGGAGGACCGGCTCGTCCGCGGCATGCACCCGATGGTCGGGCGGCGGCTCAACCTGTGGCGGCTGCGCAACTTCGAGGTGCAGCGGCTCGCCGCCCCCGAGGACGTGCTGCTCTACCACTGCACCGCCAGGGGCAACCCCTCCGACCAGCGCCTCGTCGCGATGATGCAGGTGCGCCAGGTCTCCGTGCTGCGCGACGAGACGGGCACCGTCACCTCCCTGCCGCACGTCGAGCGAGCGGTGGCCAACTGCCTCGAGGCGATCCGGCGCGGGCGCTCGGCGCTCGGCGCCACGGCCGGACGGCTCGACGCCAACCTGGTCTGGGTGCAGCTGTGGCCGGTCGTCGAGGCCCCGGTGGAGGAGATGACCGCCCTCCGCAGCCGGATCGCGCCCCTGGCCGCCGGCGCAGCGGTGGAGGAGGTGGCCGTGCAGGGCCGGGTCGCCGGCCCGGACGGCACTGCCGAGCCGATCGTGGCCCGGTTCACCGGACAGCCCGGGTCCGGCATCGAGACCTCCATCGAGCCGCCCCCCACCACGCCGCTCGCCCCGCTCGACGCGTATGCCGAGAAGGTCCAGCGGGCGCGCCGCCGCGGCACCGTCTACCCCTACGAGCTGGCGTCGTTCCTCGCCGGTCGCGGGGGGACGACGACTGAGTACGACCTCGACGACGCCGGCCACCTCGTGCCGGTGGACCGCCCCTACGGCCTGAACAAGGCGGGGATCATCGTCGGCCTCGTGTCCACCCCGACCGACCTGCACCCCGAGGGGGTCACCCGCGTGCTGCTCTGCGGGGACCCGACCAAGGCGCTCGGCGCGCTCTCCGAGCCGGAGTGCGCGCGCGTGGTGGCGGCGATCGACCTGGCGGACCGGCTCGGGGTGCCGGTCGAGTGGTACGCCGTGTCCGCGGGCGCCCGGATCGCCATGGACTCCGGCACCGAGAACATGGATTGGGTGGCGCGGGCGCTCAAGCGCATCGTCGAGTTCACCCAGGGTGGCGGTGAGATCAACATCGTGGTCGCCGGCATCAACGTCGGCGCCCAGCCCTACTGGAACGCCGAGGCGACGATGCTCATGCACACCCGGGGCATCCTCGTCATGACCCCGGACAGCGCGATGGTGCTCACCGGCAAGCAGTCGCTCGACTTCTCGGGTGGGGTCAGCGCCGAGGACAACTACGGGATCGGCGGCTACGACCGCATCATGGGCCCGAACGGCCAGGCGCAGTACTGGGCGCCCGACCTGGCGGGGGCGCGCGACGTCGTCATGGCGCACTATGAGCACAGCTACGTCGCCCCGGGGGAGGCCGGGCCGCGACGGGTGCGGACCAGCGACCCGGTGGACCGGGACGTCACCACGTTCCCGCACGACGCCGAGGGCAGCGACTTCACGACCGTCGGGGACATCTTCTCCGCGAGCACCAACCCGGACCGCAAGAAGCCGTTCGACATGCGCACCCTCATGCAGTCGGTCGTCGACCAGGACCACGCCACGCTCGAACGGTGGGCCGGGATGGTCGACGCGGAGACGTCGGTCGTCTGGGACGCCCACCTCGGCGGCCGGCCGGTGTGCCTGGTCGGGATCGAGTCGAAGGCGGTGCCGCGCCGAGGCTTCCCGCCCACGGACGGACCGGACACCTACACCGCGGGCACGCTCTTCCCGAGGTCGTCGAAGAAGGTCGCCCGCGCGATCAACGCCGCGTCGGGGGACCGACCGGTGGTCGTCCTCGCCAACCTGTCCGGCTTCGACGGGTCCCCGGACTCGATGCGCAACCTGCAGCTCGAGTACGGCGCGGAGATCGGGCGCGCCATCGTCAACTTCGACGGCCCGATCGTGTTCGTGGTGGTGTCGCGCTACCACGGTGGGGCGTTCGTGGTCTTCTCCAAGGCGCTCAACCCGCAGATGACGGTGCTGGCCGTCGAGGGGTCGTTCGCCTCGGTCCTCGGCGGCGCCCCCGCCGCGGCCGTCGTCTTCTCCCGCGACGTGGACGCCCGCACCGCGGAGGACCCGCGGGTCAAGGGGCTCGAGGCCCAGCTCAACAGCTCCTCGGGCAGTGACCGGGTCCGGCTCACCGCCGACCTGGCCGACCTGCGGACCAGCGTGCGGGCGGAGAAGATCGGTGAGGTCGCCGCGGAGTTCGACCGGGTGCACAGCATCCACCGCGCCGTCGAGGTCGGCTCCGTCGACGCGGTCATCGCGGCGGCCGACCTGCGTCCGAAGATCATCGCCACCCTCGAGCGCGACTGAGCCCGGCGGCTCACCTTCCGGGCCTGTCGCGCCCGGGTTGACTAGGCTCGCCGTCATGGAGTCGTACGCGGTGGTCGGTGCCTGTGTCGTGGCCGGCGTGCTGCTGTTCGTCGCCGGCATGGGGGCACGGCGCGCGCTCGCGCCGCACGTGCCCACCGCCGGCAAGCTGACGACCTACGAGTCCGGTGTCGACCCGGTCGGGGTCGACTGGGCGCAGACGCAGGTGCGCTACTTCGTCTACGCGTTCCTCTACGTCATCTTCGCCGTGGACGCCGTCTACCTGTTCCCGTGGGCGACGGTGATCCGCAGCGCCGACCTCGGGATCGCCTCGGTCGTCGAGATGGGGATCTTCGTCGGCGTGCTGCTCATCGGCCTCGTGCACGCGTGGCGACGCGGACTGCTGAGGTGGTTGTGACATGACCGTCGACCTGCCCACGCCCCGCATCGGCCCGCCACCAGCGACGTCGCAGGCGCTGCGAGACGGCTCGGCCGCCGACGACCTCGACCACCGCGGCGCCGGCCCGCTCGGTGCCCTCGCCCCGCGCCCGATCAAGGTGGTCCTCAACTGGGGCCGGCGCTACAGCCTGTGGGTGTTCAACTTCGGACTCGCTTGCTGCGCCATCGAGTTCATCGCCACGTCCATGGCACGCCACGACTTCATCCGGCTCGGCGTCATCCCGTTCGCGCCCGGTCCGCGCCAGGCCGACCTGATGGTCGTGTCCGGGACCGTCACCGACAAGATGGCCCCGGCCGTGCGGCGTCTCTACGAGCAGATGCCCGAGCCGAAGTACGTCATCTCCTTCGGCGCCTGCTCCAACAGCGGCGGCCCCTACTGGGACTCCTACAGCGTGACCAAGGGTGTCGACCAGGTCGTCCCGGTCGACGTCTACGTGCCGGGCTGCCCGCCCCGGCCCGAGGCGCTCCTGCAGGGGATCGTCAAGCTGCAGGAGAAGATCGCGGCCGAGGCCCTGCCCGACCG
>DASSKF010000031.1:0-18495 GCA_035690725.1 Segeticoccus sp. | reverse complement strand
GAGGCGCCGGACTTGCGCGCCTTGTTCAGCGCGCCCATCGCCTGCCCGACGCTCCGGCTGACGGACTTCTGCTCCGCCCGCAACCGCTCGAACTCCGACAGCGCGGACCGACGCCGCTCGTCCGCGGCCAGGACCGCGTCGACGATCCCCTCGTCCTCACCACGTGCGCGCTGCGACGCGCGGGCCCGCTCGGGGTCCTCGCGCAGGGTCCGTATGTCGATCACGCACCCGAGCCTATCGACGCCCTGCCCTCGCCCGTCCCCGGTCGGGTACCGTCTGGAGGCGTGCTGCTCGATACGTCCACCGGTGTCGTCGTGATGATCGCGCTCGCGGTCCTCATCGGCCTCACGCTGTTCATCGTCCTGGCGCTCGGCGCGAACCCGCCCACCAAGACCTCGACCTACGAGGCGGCCGAGCGCCGCCGTGCCCGGGAGGCCCGCGAGCGGGCCCGCGCCGAGGCCGCGGGTGAGCTGCAGCGGCCGGAGCAGCCGGCCGCGCTGGGCGCAGAGCAGCCCCGGTCCCGCTGATCCCGCGCGGCCCGGCGCCACAGTTCGTCGTCGACGAGTGAGCGGGCCGCCGGTCGGGTAGCGTCGGGCTGTGCTCGATACGTCCACCGGGGTCCTCGTCATGGTCGCGCTCGCGATCCTGATCCTGCTGACCGTGGGCGCCATCGCCGTCTTCTCCGGCGACCCCCCGGACAAGACGTCGACGCACGAGGCCGGCGAGCGCCGCCGCAGCACACGCGCCCGGCCGCCGGGCGCCTACCAGCAGCGTGCCGAGACCCTGGGCGTCGAAGGTGCGCGGCCGCTCAAGCGGGCCGCAGTCGTCGTCAACCCCACCAAGTTCGAGGACGTCCGGGCGACCCGACGGCACGTCACGACCGTCTTCACGCAGGCGGGCTGGGACGAGCCGTTGTGGCTCGAGACCACCAGGGAGGACACCGGTTTCGGCCAGGGCAAGCAGGCACTCGACGCCGGCGTCGACCTCGTGTGCTCCCTCGGGGGTGACGGCACGACGCGGTCCGTGGCGAGTGCCCTCGTCGGCAGCAGCACCCCATTGGGCCTGCTGCCCGGGGGCACCGGCAACCTGCTCGCCCGCAACCTCGGGGTGCCGTTCGACGAGCTGGACAAGGCGCTCCGCGCCGCGATGGGCGGGACCAACCTGCGGGTCGACGTCGGCCGGCTCACCGTCAACCCGTCGGGGGAGCACCAGCGTCTCGAGGAGCACGTGTTCCTCGTCATGGCGGGGGTCGGCTTCGACGCCGACATCATGGCCGACGCCCCCGAGCAGCTGAAGGCCCGCGTCGGCTGGCTCGCCTACGGCGTGTCCGGCGTCAAGCACCTCAAGGGCGCGCAGTTCACCGCCCGCGTGCGGGTGGACGACAAGCCCGAGTTCACCCGCAGGGCCCGCACCATCCTCATCGGCAACTGCGGCAAGCTGACCGGTGGGCTGGTGCTGCTGCCGCAGGCCAAGGTCAACGACGGCTGGCTGGACAGCGTGATCCTCTCCCCGGAGGGACTGCCCGGCTGGGTCGCCGTGGCGCTGCGGGTGATCGCCCGCCGGCCCCGCGGGCACGAGCGGGTCGACCACCACCGGATCAAGGAGATCGCCGTGCGGACCAACGGCCCCGAGGAGGTCCAGCTCGACGGCGACACGATCGGCCGGGCCCGGGCCATCTCCGCGAAGATCGAGCCCCGGGCCCTCACCGTGCGCGTGCCCCCCGAGGTGCTCGGCGCGAGCGCCACCCGCTGACGAGGAGCACCGGCAGCACCCGTCGGATGCGCCCGTCAGCACGCGTCCCTCACCGCAGGGGGCCGGTGACCTCGCCGGGGGTGTCGACACTGAGCAGCAGCCGGGCGAAGTCGTGGTCGCGCAGGTCCACCACGACCCCCGGACCGCGACCCCGCACCACGCAGAAGTCCCGACCGGACGTGCCGCGGCCCCACCACCGCCAGGTGCCCAGGGCGATGACACCCGGGAGGCCCGCGCCCGGCATACGGATGCCGCGCAGGACGTGCCAGGGGTCGTCCACCGAGAAGGCGCGCAGCACCTGGCTGCGGGCGACGTGCACGTCCCCGTGCAGGGCGAGGACCTTCTCCGCCGTGGACAGGCGCACGGTGAGCCCGCCCTCGCGGACCTCGACGATCGACATGCCGCGACCGTACCCATCTCGCACAATGGAGCCGGACGCGACCGACGACCCTCGGGAGGAACCGATGTCGCACAGCCTGTCCCGGCCCCGGCAGGGCCGCGTGATCGCCGGTGTGTGCGCCGGCCTGGGCCGCCGGTTCAACCTCTCACCGACCATGGTGCGGCTGATCTTCCTGCTGAGCCTGTTCCTGCCCGGGCCGCAGGTGCTGGTCTACCTCGCGCTGTGGATCGCGATGCCGAACGACTGAGCGGCCCGGCCCTCAACGCACCGGGATGACGTAGGACTCCCCGCGGCGCTCGAACCCGAGCCGGTCGTAGTACGGCTCGACCATCCCCGGAGGGGTCACCACCGTGTGGAACCCGCGGGAGCGGAACAGCCCGCTGCGACGGTAGACGAACTCCCCCGGCGCGAAGTCGCGGTAGCGCGGCGTGACGTAGTCCAGCTCCACCTGCGCCACCCCCTCCCCGGCGTCGCGGACGAGCACCACGCCGACCGTCTCCTCGTCCCTCAGCACGAGGTATGCCGAGTGGCCGGGTGCCGCTCCGTCCCAGACGAACCCGGGCTGGAACTGCTCGATGTCGACGGAGTGGATCCGCAGGATGTGGCGCAGGTACTCGTCGAGCGGGCCGACCTCGAGCACGGTGAACGCCTGGCTGTCGTGCCGCTCCCGCAGCAGCCGGACGACGAACCAGAGGTCCACCACGGCCAGCGCCCCCGTCAGCAGCACGATCGGCCAGATGTGCAGCGAGGCGCTGTAGAGGACGAGGACCAGGCAGGCCACGACGTGGGCGACCCGGAACCAGAGCAGCCGGTTCTGCAGCACCGAGTAGACCGCGAGCACCGCGCCGATCCATCCCAGCGCCTCCAGCCACGGCATGCCCCGCAGGCTAACGGCGGGGCCGTCCGGTGTCAGGGTGGGCTCAGCCGCCCCGCAGGGAGCGCAGCCAGTACCGCGCGGCGACGAAGTCGTCGTCGGCCGTGCCGGCCCGCACCGGGATCGGCCGGGCGTCGGCCCGCGGGTAGGAGCCGAGGAAGACCACCTGCCGGCACACCCGGTGCAGCCCGGTCAGGGCCTCCCCGAGCCGCTCGTCGGCGACGTGGCCCTCGCAGTCGATCGAGAAGCAGTACGAGCCCAGTCCCTCACCGGTCGGCCGGGACTCGATCCGGCTCAGGTTGATCCCCCGGGTCGCGAACTGCTCCAGCAGGTCGAGCAGCCCGCCCGGCCGGTCCTCCCGCTGGTGCAGCACCAGCGTGGTCTTGTCCGCGCCGGTCGGCTGCGGCAGCCGCCCGCGGCGGGCCACCAGCACGAAGCGGGTCACCGCCCCCTGGTTGTCCTCGATGCCCTCGGCCAGCACCTCCAGCCCGTGGTCCCGTGCCGCGACCGGGGCGCAGACACAGGCCTGGTATGCCGGGGCCTCGCGCCCGCCGTCCTCCGGCGCCCCCGGCGCCCCCGCGGGCGTGGTCTGCGCCGCCGCGGGCCCGCCGTCGCCGGCCGGGCTCGCCGGCCCGTCGCCCAGGGCCGCCGCGGCCGCCGCCGTGGACGACACGCGGATGTGCTCCGCGTCCGGGAGGTTCTCGGCCATCCAGCCGCGGACCTGCGCCCAGGCGTGCGGGTGGGTGCCGACCGCGCGGACCTGCGTGACCGGCATACCGGAGCCGCCCGGAGGGCCCGGGGGCGCGGCGAGCACGAAGGTGATGGGCACCAGCTGCTCGGCGATGATCGAGAGCTGGTCGGCCCGGGCGAGGGCGTCGAGGGTGGCGCTGACCCCGCCCTCGACCGAGTTCTCGATGGGCACCATCGCGGCGCGCACGTCGCCGGCGCGGACCGCGTCGAGCGCCACCTCGACCGAGCCGAACGGCACCAGCTCCTCCGCGCCGACACCGGCCGGGTCGCTTGCGGCCATCGTGGACAGCCGCTCCCGCAGCGCCGTCTCGGTGAAGGTGCCGGCCGGCCCCAGGAAGCCGTAGCGCCCGCGGATGCGCGGCGTGTCGGTCATCAGAGGTCCTTCCCGGTGCGGGCGGCGGCGAGCGCCTGCTGCTCCTCGGGGGTCAGGGTCACGCCGCCGGCGGATCCGTCCGGTGGCGGGGCAGCGCCGTCGACGACGCCCTTGGCATAGGTGCGCGACTCGCCGCGCCCGTGGATCGAGCTGATGACGAGGCCGTCGCCGCGGTCGTCGAGGACGGCCGCGGAGAACGACAGCCGGCCGCCCATGTCGCCGAACGCGTCGTAGCGGACCACGGCCACGTTGCGCAGGCTCTGCGCGGAGTCGTCGGCCACCGACTCGACCCGTCCCCGGAGCCGATCGACCTCGCCCCGCAGGGAACCCAGCCGCTGGTGCTGTCGGGCGGCGAGGGTGGCCACGTCGGTCCGACCGTCGCCCCACAGCACCCGGAAGCTGCTGCGCAGCCGGAGCAGCCGCACGTGCGCGGTGACCGCCAGCAGCAGCGCGACGAGCGCCACGGCACAGGCCACGACGGCGATGGTCGCCGTGACGGCCGGGCTGAGGTGCACAGGCGCAGGGTATGCCGTCCGCAGCCCCGCCGGCGGGAGCGGACCGGGGCGTGGGACGAACGTCGTGCCCCGTGCCGGCCCCGCTGGCGGGCGGGGCGGCCGGTACTGTGGCACGGCCATGAGTCTCGCCCACCTGCTGACCGCCTTCGTCACGATCTTCGCGGTGGAGCTGCCGGACAAGACGTTCGTGGCGACCCTGGTGCTCGCGACGCGGTACCGCGCCCTCATGGTCTGGATCGGCGTCACGGCCGCGTTCCTCGTGCAGACGGCGGTCGCCGCGACCGCGGGCGGATTCATCGCCAACCTGCCGCGCACCCCCGTCGAGATCGTCGCCGGGCTGCTCTTCCTCGCCGGCGGCATCATCCTCATCGCCGGCGCGAACAAGGCCGACCGCGAGGCCGAGGAGGAGGAGGCCGAGGTCGCGAGCAAGGCGCGGGCCGGCGTGCACGGCCTGCGCGCCATCGGGGCGAGCTTCCTCGTGCTGTTCGTCGCCGAGTGGGGCGACCTGTCGCAGCTGCTCACCGCCGCGCTCGTCGTGCGGACCCACGACCCGCTGAGCATCGGCGTCGGCGCGTTCGTCGCCCTCGCGACGGTGTCGGCGCTCGCCGCGGTGCTCGGGCGGGCGCTGCTGAAGCGGGTGCGCCTGGCCACGATCCGCCGGATCGGCGGGGCCGTCTGCCTGGTGCTGGCGTTCATCACGCTGCTGGAGATCGTCGGGGTCGAGCTGCCGTTCTGAGCTGGTCCTCGGTCGGTGCTCGCGGCGGCGAGGGCAGGTGTCGGGCGCGTCTAGCCTGATCCGGTGACGACCGGCCGCCTACTCCGCAGCCTCGGCGGCCTGCTGCTCCTGGTGGCCGTCGTGGCCGGGACGTTCGTGCTGGGACCGGCGACGGACCGGTCGCTGCCCTCCTCGCGGGCACCGGTCCCGACCGGGCCGACCGTCGTGGTCGGTGTCGGGTCCCTCACGTGGGACGCCGTCGGTCCGGACACCACCCCACACCTCTGGTCGCTGCTGGCCGACGGTGGCTCCGCGGCACTCGTGGTCCGGTCGGTGCACACTACGACCTGCCCGGTGGACGGGTGGCTGGGTCTGTCGGCGGGCGTGCGTGCCTCGGGCAGCCCGGGCGGCGGCCCGTCCTCTGCCCCGGCTGCCCGCTGTGCGCCGGTCCCGCGCCCGGTCCCGACCGACGGCGGCACCGCAGTGCGGGTGCCGGACTGGAGCCGGTGGCGCGAGCTGGCCGACCGTCGGCTGATGGAGGCGCGACCCGGCCTGCTCGCGGAGACCCTGCAGCGACACGGCCGCTGCGTCCAGGCGATCGGCCCCGGGGCGGCGATTGCGGCGGCGGACGCCCGTGGCCGGGTCGGGCACTACGCGCCGTTCTCCTCGACCAGCAGCCTGCCGTTGCACACCTGCCCGGTCACGGTCGTGGACGTCACCGCCCAGCACCGCGTCGACGGCAGGGGCGGTCTCGGTGCTGCCGAGATCGACCGCCGGGTGGGCCGGGTCCTGGCCGAGGCGCCGCCCGGCGCGGCGGTGCTCGTTGCCGCGCTCGACGCCGCCGGAACGACCTCCCGGAGCGACCGCCACTCCCGCCTCCGGCTCCTCGCCGTGCGACCCGCACCCGCACATCACGAACCTCGGGACTCTCCGGGCAATCTCGGGACTTTGCGGACGCAGAGTCCCGAGATTGCCCGGAAAGTCCCGAGGTCGGCGCACCGGCTCCTGGAGCACGGCGGCGGGTTGGTGTGGTCGACCTCGACCCGGCAGCTCGGCCTGGTGCAGACCGCCGACGTCACCGCGACCGTCCTCGCCCGCGCCGGCGTCCCGCTGCCCGACGGGCTCGCCGGCGCGCCCCTGCGCCCCTCCACGAACCTCGGGACTTTCCCACCGACCTCGGGGGTTCCCGCCTCCGCACGCGCCGGCAAAGTCCCTAGATTGCCCGGAAAGTCCCGAGGTCCGCATGGTTCCGCTGGCGCACCGGAGTCCCTGGACCCGCGTGCTGTCGGCACGCGGGCGGCTGCCGACGCCGAGGAGCGGCTGCGCGTGCTGGAAGGGCTGGGCCGGGCGGCCGAGGGCGTGCAGCCGCTGGTGGCGCCGTTCTTCGCGGGGCTGGTGCTGCTCGAGCTCGCCGGGCTCGGCCTGGCCGGCTGGCGCTGGCTCAGGGCCGGCCACGCGGCATCACCAGCGGCACCACGAGCGGCACGACGACGCGTGGCACGCGCGGTGGGGTGGGCCGGGACGGTGGCGGTCGGCATACCGGCGGCGACGTATCTCGCGCAGGCCGTGCCCTGGTGGTGGGCACCGAGCCCGGCGGCGGCGCTGGTGGGGGCGGTGGCCGGGTACGCACTGGTGCTGGCGGCCGTGGCCCACCTCGGGTTCGGCTGGCACCCGGTCGGACCGGTGGCCGCCGTGTGCGTGGCCACGGCCGGAGTGCTCGCCGCGGACGCGATGACCGGGTCGCGGCTGGTGCTCTCGTCGCTGCTCGGGGTGCAGCCGCTGGTCGGGGGCCGCTACTACGGACTCGGCAACGTCGCGTTCGCCGTGTTCGCGACGGCGCTGCTGCTGGCCCTGGCGCTCGCCGCCGGCTGCCTCATCGCGCGGGGGCGCCCGCGCATCGCGGTGGGAGTCGTCCTCGTGGCCGGCCTGGGCGGCGTCTTCGTCGACGGCTCACCGTGGTGGGGCAGTGACCTGGGCGGTGTGGCCGCCCTGCTGCCGGCGGTGCTCGTGCTCGCCGCCGCCGGCTGCGGGTGGCGGTGGAGCTGGCCGCGCATGCTCGGGGTCGCCGGGGCGACGGTCGCGGCCCTGGTGGTGCTGCTCGTCGCCGACTGGCTGCGGCCACCGGCGGCGCGGACCCACCTGGGGCGGTTCGTCGAGGCGGTCCTCGACGGCACCGCGCCCGACGTGGTGCTGCGCAAGCTGGAGCAGAACCTCACCCTGCTCCTGACCGCGCCGCTGGCGGTGCTCGTCCCGCTCGGCCTGGCCGCCGCGGTCTGGGTGCTCGCCCGGCCGCGCGGGCGGGCCGGCCGGGTGCTGGCGCGGGTGACCGACCGGGTGCCGCTGCTGCGGGCGGGGCTGTGCGCGGTGGCGGTGTGCCTCGTGGTCGGGTTGCTGGTCAACGACACCGGGGTGGCGATCCCGGCGGTGAGCGCGCTACTGCTCCTGCCGGCGCTGGCGGCCCTGGCCGCCCGCACCGCCGAGCTCAGCGAGCGGCCGGCCGGCGACGAGGGGGGCCGGTCGGGCGGCGTCAGGACCGGCGGTCCCGCAGTCGCCGGCCGGCGAGGGCGAGCCACACGTCGCGGTACTGCGCGGCCCGGTGCACCCGTCCCCGCCAGTCCGCCCCGGTAGCCCGGTGGCGCAGGTCGCACGGCACCTCGAGCACCCGCAGGCCGCGCGTGAGCAGGTCGATCGTCAGCCCGACCTCGACGCCCCAGCCACGGGCGAGCGGAGCTGCCTGCTCGTACGCGCCGCGGGTGAGGCACCGGACCCCCGAGAGCGGCTGGCGCGGGTCCCAGCCGGTCATGCCCCGTATGCCGTCGCGAGCCAGCTGGACGCCCAGGCCCAGGCCCGCTGCCCCGTCCTGGGGCGGCAGGACGGCGATCGTCATGTCCGCCTCGCCGGAGCGCACCGGCGCCAGGAGCGGTCCGAGCCGGGCGGCGCTGTCACCGAGGTCGGCGTCGGCGAAGAGGAGCACGGGCGGCGACCCCTCGGGCAGGCCGTCGACGACGCCGGCCCCCGTCATCAGGGCGGCCGCCTTGCCGCGGTGCCGGGAGTGGACGGCGACCAGCGCGCCGGCGCTGCGAGCCAGGGCGGCCGTGTCGTCGGAGCTGCCGTCGTCGACGACCACGACGACGTCGACGCCCGCGACCCCGCGGAGGGCAGCCACCGTCGCGGCGACCTGCTCCGCCTCGTTGCGCGCGGGGACCACGGCGGCCACCGCGGGTGTGCTCGGCATCGGCGCTCGCCCCCGGTCCCGGTGGTCTAGCGGAGGGTGACCTGGCGGGACAGGATCCCGCTGCGGGCCCGGCGTTCGGCGGCGTCCAGCGAGTCCGTGGACGCCAGGGCCTGCTCGAAGCGCTTCGCGAAGTCGGCCATCGGCTCCTCGTAGGCGTCGGCTCCCTGGTCCGCGTCGAGGTCCCACACCGGCACGAGCAGGCCGCAGGCGCGGAAGGCCCCGAGCAGCCGGGACCCGTCGTCGAGGTTGCTCTCCGCCGCGGCGTGCAGGCGGGCCAGCGCGTCGGTCGCCCGGTCCTCGTCGTGGGGCAGCACCCAGCGGATGTGCGTGCGCTCCCCGATCCGGCACCAGTAGGCCGAGGTGACCGAGGCGATCCGGGCCGTCGGGACGGCGGCCTCGTTCGCCCGGTCGAGCGAGGCCTTGGCCTCCTCGTCGAGCTCGGCCCCGTCGGCCATCCAGAAGTCGAAGCCCTCGTGCACGGTCAGCTCGAACGGCACGCTCGTGTCGACCAGGTCCTGCAGGCGCGGGGTGGCGAGGGTGGGGGGCGGGACGGTCGTGGCCGGCATACCGGCCTCGCTGTCGGCGACCGACGACAGGACCTGCGCGACGTCGCGGCTCGCGTCACCGCTGCTGTTGCCGGACTGCAGGGCGACGAGGAGCTCGCCGTCCCCGCGGTGCAGGCCGGGCCAGGCGAGCGGCAGGACGCTGACCACCGTCGCGTCGGTGGGCTCCCCGTCGGGCGGGGTGAAGCGGATCGCGGCGGTGCCCGCCGGGACGACCTCGCGCAGCGCGACCCAGTCCGTCTCTGCCGGCAGTCCCTCGAAGGGGCGGGCGACGAACGGTGCGGGCAGCGACTGCGGGTCCGGCCGGGCGCTGCCGCCCTGCTCGCCCCGGGTCTGCTGCCTCGCCTTGCGACGGCGCGATGCCTTGCCCATGGGCTGAACCCTAACGGCGCTCAGGCGCGGCGACGGGAGGGGCCACCGAGCGCGGCCCACACGGTGCACCCCTGCTTGTCGTCGACGACACCCCACTCGTGGGCGATGCTGCGCACGATCCGCAGACCTCGGCCCGCGGGTGTCCAGGTGGACCGGGGCAGCGGCTGGGGCGTGGTCGGTCCCCCGCCGTCGGTCACCTCGACCTCCACCAGTCCGTCCTTGACCTTCCAGTGCACCCGGATGGTGCCGTCGGCGAGGGGTCGGGCGTGGCGCAGCGAGTTGGCGACGAGCTCGGAGACGACGATCTCGGCCTCGTCCACGATCTGCGGGTCGATGTCGCGGTCCTGCAGGTCCTCCACGACGGTGCGGCGCGCGGACGGCACCGACGAGGGCTCGGCCGGCAGGCGAACGGTCCGCACTCGGCCGCGGTTCGGCTGGCTGACGGTGTCGGTCATGGCGGGAGCAGGCTAATGGACGGATCCAGCGGCACCAACGCGCGCCCGCACGAAAGCAGGTCGATTCGTGATGATCGCGTCGACGCCCCGGTGCAGGCACCGGTCGACGTCCTCGACCTCGTCGGCGGTGTAGACGTAGACCTCGTGACCGCGCTGGTGGTGCCGACGGACGAGGTCGGGATAGCGCGCGAGGATGGTCGTGCTGAGCCCGGCGATCCGCACCCCGCGCGGCAGCGAGCCGTCCCGGAAGCGCAGCGGGACGGTGTCCTCCATGAGGAACACGATGGGCAGCTGGGGGCACAGCCGGCGCATCCGCTGGGTGGCCAGCTGCGAGAAGGACATCACGCACACCCCTGCTCGTCCCGGCTGCGGTGCCCCGTCGAGGTCGAAGGAGCGCAGCACCGTGGCGAGGGTCCGCTCGACCTGGCCGCGGTGCCGGTTGGGGTGCTTCGTCTCGATGGCCAGCCCCACGTCGCGGTCGGACTGCCCGATCACGGTGAGCAGCCGGCGCAGCGTGAGCAGCTTGTTGCGGTCCTGGTCGGGCTCCTCGGCGTCGTCCGGGTGCCGCTCCTTCCAGGACCCCCAGTCCAGGCCCTCGAGGGTGGCCAGCTCGAGCGCGGAGACGACCCCCCGCCCGTTGGAGGTGCGGTTGACCCGGCGGTCGTGCACGCAGACGAGGTGCAGGTCGGCCGTGAGCCGCACGTCGCACTCGAGGGCGTCGGCCTCCTCGTCGATGGCGCGCCGGTAGGCGCTGAGCGTGTGCTCCGGCTCGTCGCGGCTGGCCCCCCGGTGCGCGATGACCCGCGGCGGCCGGTCACGGACGTGCGCATCTGGCCGTGCTGATCGCATCAGGTCGGGCACCCTTCGATCCTGCCATCTCCACGCAAGCGGTGCTTCCCGGCCACGCCGGTGGCCACCTGGGCCTCTACGCTCGGGCTCGGGCTCGGGCTATCGCACAGGACAGGAGGTGACGCGGTGGGCTCCCGCGAAGGCGACGAGGTGGTGTTCAGCCGGCAGGGACGGCTCGGGCGGGTGCGGCTCAACCGGCCCCGTGCCATCAACGCCCTCACCGACGGCATGGTGCTCGCCGTCCACCGCCAGCTCGAGGAGTGGGCCCACGACGACCGGATCGGCGCGGTGGCGCTCGACGGCCTCGGCGAGCGCGGGCTGTGCGCCGGCGGCGACATCCGGTCCCTGCGCACCGCGCTGCTCGAGGGGAAGTCCGAGGAGGTGCTGCGCTTCTGGGACGACGAGTACCGGCTCGACGCCCTCCTCGCGGACTGGGCCAAGCCGGTCGTGTCCGTCATGGACGGCATCGTGATGGGCGGTGGGCTGGGCATCTCCGCCTTCGCGGACCTTCGGCTCGCCACCGAGCGCTCCCGGGTGGCCATGCCCGAGACCGCGATCGGCTTCTTCCCCGACGTCGGCGCGCGGTGGCTGCTGTCCCGCGCCCCGGGCGAGCTCGGCACCCACATGGGACTGACCGGCACCACCGTGACCGGCGCCGACGCGGTCCTCTGCGGGCTGGCGGACGTGCTGGTCGACAGCGGGGCCGTCGGACAGGTGCTGGCCCACCTGGCGGACGGCGCCGACCTCGAGGTCGCAGCCGGGGAGGCACCGGCCCATCCCCCGGCCGACGAATCGGCCCGGGTGGCACCGCTGGCCGCCGAGCGCGAGTGGATCGACGAGTGCTACGCCGGGGACGACCCCGCCGCCATCGTGGAGCGGCTCCGCTCCTCCCCCACCGAGGCCGCGCGCACGGCCGCCCGCACCCTCGAGAGCCGCTCACCGATGTCGGTGGCGGTCACCCTCGCCGGCCTGCGCCGTGCCGCCCACCAGACGCTCGAGCAGGTGCTCGACGACGACAGGAGGCTCGGTCGGGCCCTGGTACGACCGCGCGAGGACGCGGAGCCGGCGGGTGCCGACTTCCTCGAAGGGGTACGGGCCGTGCTCGTCGACCGGGACAACGCCCCCCGCTGGCAGCACGCCTCCGTCGCCGACGTGGACCCGGCCGAGGTGCGCGCGCTCTTCGATCGCACCATCTAGGAGAATCTAGCGGTATGCCGATAGTCGCCTAGCGAGCGCGATCGTCACCGCCCAGCGTGGCCGGCCCCGCGTCGCCGGCTCAGCGGACGGCGGCCGCCGTCGCGAGCTCGTCGAGCAGCTCGGCGACCACCGTGGCGTCGTGGAACGGCACGTCCCCCTCCGGCAGGTGCTGCACCTGCTCGTGCCCCTTGCCGGCGACGACGACCACGTCGCCGGGCCGGGCCCGCTCCAGCGCAGAACGGATCGCCGCGCGCCGGTCGATCACCACCGTGGTGTCCTGCGGGTCGGCGCCGGCCATCACCTGCTCGGCGATGGCCGCCGGGTCCTCGGTGTAGGCGTCGTCGGTCGTGATGACGTTGACGTCGGCCAGGCGGGAGGCCACCTCGCCCATGAGCGGACGCTTCGCCGGGTCGCGGTCCCCCGCCGCCCCGTAGACGCAGATCACCCGCCCGGCGGCGTGCCCGTCGTGCGCCTCGGCCGTGCTCCGGGCGACCCCGAGCACCAGCTCGAGCCCGACGTCGGTGTGCGCGTAGTCGACGATCACCTCGACGCCGCGGTCGCGGGCCACCGGGTGCGCCACACGCTCGAAGCGCCCTGGCACCTGCGGCATCTCGGCGACAGCCGCCGCCACGACGTCCGGTGCCAGGCCGGTCTCCAGCGCCAGCGCCGCCGCGCCCGCCGTGTTGAGCACGTTGTAGTCCCCGAGCAGGGGCGTGTGCAGCGGGAGGCTCGTGCCGGCATACCGCAGGTCGAACCGGGTGCCGGTGCGCGTGGCCCGCACCTCGGCGACGCGGAAGTCCGAGTCCTCTTGGGAGCCAAAGGTCTTGACGCCCGGGATCTCACCGGCCAGGCGGCGGCCCCACGGGTCGTCGCCGTTGCTCAGCTTCGGGCCGACCGCCCAGTTGAAGAGCTCGCGCTTGGCCGCGTAGTAGGCCTCCATCGTCCCGTGCAGGTCGAGGTGGTCGCGGGTGAGGTTGGTGAACAGCGCGCTCGAATAGTGGGTGCCCGCAACGCGTTTCAGCGTGATGCCGTGCGAGGACGTCTCCAGCACCACGTGCCGTATGCCGTGCGCCTCCATCCGCGCCAGCGTCGCCTGCACGTGCGGGGCCTCGCCGGTCGTGCGGACGGACGGCTGCCGTTCGCCGCCGACGACGGTCTCGGCCGTGGTCATCAGGCCGACCCGCTCGGTGCCGTGGGCGGCGGACAGGATCGCGTGCAGGGCGTAGGACGTCGTGGTCTTGCCGTTCGTGCCGGTCACGCCGTGCACCTGCATCCGCGACGAGGGATCGCCCCAGACCGCGCACGCGAGGGCCGCGAGCGCGGCTCGGGCGTCGGGCACCACGACGGTCGGCGTGCCGGGGACGTCGCGCTCGGCCACCACGAGGGCGGCGCGGCGGTCGACGGCCTGCGGGACGAACTCCACCCCGTCCCGCTGGAACCCGGGGACGGCGACGAACGCCCAGCCGGGCTGGACCTCCCGCGAGTCGTGCGTGACACCGGTGACCTCGGAGACGGCCTCCGGAACGGCCGCGCCCAGCACGTCGGCCAGGCGGTCGCGCTCGAGCGGCTGTGGGGCGGGCTGCGTCACGCGGTCAGTGTAGGTGTCGGAGACCTCAGGCGAGCGTCAGGAAGAGCTTCTCCATCGCCTCGCGGTCGGCGTCGCTGACGCCCTCGGGGTTGGCGAGGCAGTCCTTCAGACCGGAGGAGACGATGGCGAAGCCGGCCCGGTCCAGGGCGCGACTGGCCGCCGCGAGCTGGGTGACCACGTCCTTGCAGTCACGCCCCTCCTCGATCAGCCGGATCACCCCGCCGATCTGTCCCTGGGCGCGGCGCAACCGGTTGATGACCGGCGCCATCTCGTCCCGGTTCAGCGTCACCACCGGGACACCACCACCTCTCGTGTCGACACGTACCGGGGACTCGCGTCAGGCGGACTGGGCCTCGGCGCGCACCTCGTCCATGTCGAGCTCGCGCACCGCGTCGATCACCTGCTCGAGCGCGGGCGCCGGCAGGGCACCGGCCTGGTTGAACACGAGGATGCCGTCACGGAACGCCATCAGCGTCGGGATCGAGGAGACCTGTGCCGCACCCGCGAGCTCCTGCTCGGCCTCGGTGTCGACCTTGCCGAACGTGATGTCCGGGTGCTTCTCGGAGGCCTCGTCGTAGACCGGCGCGAACATCGTGCACGGTCCGCACCACGAGGCCCAGAAGTCCACGAGGGTGATCCCCTCACCCGTCACGGTCTTCTCGAAGTTCTCAGCGGTGAGGTTCTGGGTAGCCACGAATCGGCTCCTTCCAGCGGGGACGAATACCTGTCGGGGTATTCAGCGCACACGGCTCCGCAAACATTCCCGGCCCGGGGCAACGGGCTCGTCATCGCGGACCGGCCGGTCGGCGCCGGTGGTCGTTGGTGCTGGGGAAAACGGCTGGCTCGCCACGCCGTGCTCCCCTCACCATGCGAGGTATGCCGCGCACCCGCCTGCACGCCGACGAGGTCGCCATCGACGACGCCCTCGCCCGCCGACTGCTCGCCGCCCAGCTGCCCGACGTCGCCGACCTGCCCCTGACCCGCCTGGCGTCGGGTGGCACCGAGAACGCGGTGTTCCGCCTCGGCGACCAGCTGGCGCTGCGGATGCCGCTGCAGCCGTCAGCGGTCGACGGCCTGCTCAAGGAGGTCCGGTGGATGCCGGTCGTGGCCCGCCACCTGTCGGTGGAGACCCCCACGGTGGTGGCCCTGGGTGACTCCTCGGCGGACTACCCCTTCCCCTGGGCGGTGGTGCGCTGGCTCGAGGGCAGTGACGGCCTGCGCACGCCGCTCCACCGGCTGCCGGGAGCCGCGAGCGACGTCACCCGCCTGGTCGGTGAGCTGCAGGCGGTCGACACGAGCGGCGCGCCGGCACCCGGGTCGAAGGGGTTCGGCCGCGGCCTCCCGCTCGTCGGGCGTGACGCCGACGTCCGTGCGGGCCTGGACCGCTGCGCCGCCCGGAACCTGACGGACGTCGACCGGCTGACCACGGTCTGGGAGGAGGCGCTGGCGGCGCCGCCGTGGCAGGACGCCCCCGTCTGGCTGCACGCCGACCTCATTCCGGGCAACGTGCTCGTGCGCGACGGCCGGCTGGCGGGGCTCCTGGACTTCGGGGCGATGGCCACGGGCGACCCGGCATACGACATCACCGCGGCGTGGCACCTGCTCGACGCGGCGGACCGCGAGACGTTCCTGACCGCACTCGACGTCGACGAGGCGACCCGGCGGCGCGCCCGGGGCCTCGTGGTGGGCCACGCCGTCGTGGCGCTGCCGTACTACCTGGACACCCACCCGGCCATGGTCGGCACCGCCCGGCGCGGGATCGAGCAGGTGCTCAGCGACCCCGACTGAGCCACGGGATGGGGGCGGGCGGGGTGGGGGCGGGGTGGAGGGGGTCAGGCGCCGTGGCCCGCGGACAGGTCACCCAGGTCGCGGAAGGTGAGACCGGCCGCCCGGCTCGTCGTCTCGAGGTGGATCGGCTCGAGAAGGAACCCGGCGTGGTCGCCGAACGGGACCTGTTCCAGGACGTCGCCGACGAGAATGCGCGGGCACCCTTCGATCATCGGCACGTCGTGAGGCCCCGGCCGCCACGAGCACCGGGCGAACTTGTCCACGAAGGTGCCGGTCTCCTCCCCGAACAACCTCGCCAGGGCGTGCTGCTCCGGACCGAGGGCGTGGACGGCGAGCAGCGAGGCCCGCTGCGCCACGGCATACGTGTGGTTGTTGAGGGACAGGCAGACGAGGAACCGGGGCGGCTCGATGCTCGCCTGGGTGGTGAACCCGACGAGGCAGCCGGACCGCTCCTCCCCGACGGCCACCGTGACCACGAACATCGAGTAGTCCAGGGCCTCGGTGAACGGCTGGAGCTCCGCCGCGTCGAGCGGCAGCGGAACGGCGGGGGGCGGCATCGGTGCCTCCGGTGTCGGCGCGGCTGTGGGCTGGCGCCCCCTCCTTACCCGAAAGGGGCGCCGCCGATCACACTCGCGCTACCGGTGCAGCGGGATCCGGACCACCTGACCGCCTCCGGCCGACGCGGGCAGGATCGAGCCGGTGGTCACGTAGGCCGAGTGGCCGCGCAGGGCGATGCCGTACGGCGCGAGCAGGTTCCTCGCCACCACGCGGAACTGGTCGCCGCCACCGCGCGGGATCTTGACCACGGCGCCCATCGGGCCGCTCTGCAGTCCGTGCTCGGCGATCTCGACCGCGTAGAGACGGCCGCGGCGGTCGAAGGCCAGGTCGGTCACGTTGGTGAGGCCGGACGCGTAGACGCTGGCGTGCCCGTCCTTGACCTTCCAGATGACGGCACCGCCCTCGCAGAACGGGAACCCGGTCAGCTCACTGACGTAGTAGGCGTGGTCCGGGCCGCGGACGACCGAGGTGGGCACCGCCTGCGGCGGGATCGGCGGCGTGCAGGTCGTCGTGGAGTTCGGGAACGTCGTGATGAGGCTGACCTTGCCCCTGGCGGAGACCCGGAGAAGGTCGTTGCCGCCCGCGTCGACCGCGACGAACCCGTGTCCGTCGGGAATCACCGCGTTCGCGTTGGAGTCGGGCGCGTCCGCGGGCGGGGCCGGGTTGTTGACCGCCTCGAAGGCCGCCAGGTCGCCCCGTTGCACCACACCGCCGGCCCCCGTGCGCCGGAACGCTGCCCGGGGCGGGTTCGCCCGCGCCGTGGCGACGGTCCCGAGCAGGTGGCCGGCCGAGGAGACGGCGGAGAACGTGTCGCGGTTCGCGGGGTCGCCACCGAGGCCGACCGTGAGGGCGAGGTGGTGCCGCCCGAGGATCGCGACGTCGGACGGGCCCGACGCCTGGGCACCGGGGGGCAGCTGTCCGCCCTGGGTCGGGACCTGCGCCGCCAGCGACGGCAGCCCGGTGATCACCTGTCGCGCGCGACCGCGGGTGACGACGCTGACCGCTCCCGACGTGCCGAAGCACACGTCGACCCCGGGGGTGTCGGGGCTCGGAGTGCACGGACCGGCACCGCCGTGCCCCGCCTCGGCGACGTAGAGCGCGCCGTTGCGCGCGAACGCCAGCTGTCGCGGGTTGTCCAGCCCGGAGGCGACGACCTTGTATGCCGAGTGCGCAGGCCCGCTGCCCCCGCGACCCTGGCCGCCGCCCCCACCGGCTGAGACGAGGGCAACTGCGGGAGTGACCGCCATACCGACGCAGGTGACCACCCCCGCCGCGGTGGCGATCCCTCGCCGGGTCCGAGTTGAGCTGCGAGCTGTCCTGCGCATGGCCGTTCCTCTCCGCCAGCCGGCAGCCGAGGTCACCGGCCCTGGTCACAACCCTTCGACGCTAGCCCCGGGTAGCGGGTCGGCGCGGCGGAATGAGCGAATCCGCTCCGCGCCGAACACTCGGTGGAGGGTAGCGGCGCGTGGTCTGCTCGGCCCTGCTGGCGTCGCTACCGGTGGCCGGCGACGGGGTGGGGTTGGTAGCCGGCGCCGAGCTCCGCGACCTCCTCAGGGGTCAGCTCGAGGTCCACGGCCGCCACCGCATCCGCGAGGTGCTGCGGCCTGGTCACCCCCACGATCGGCGAGGTGACGGTCGGGTTGGCCATCACCCAGGCGAGCGCGACCTGGGCCCGGGAGACCCCGCGCCGCTCGGCCACCCGCGCGACCGTGTCGACGATGGCGCGGTCCGACTCGAGGTAGAGCGTCTTGCCGAACTCGTCGGTCTCGGCCCGGGCAGTGGAGGTGTCCCAGTCGCGGGTGAGCCGGCCGCGGGCCAGCGGGCTCCACGGGATGACGCCGACGCCCTGGTCGGCGCACAGCGGCAGCATCTCCCGCTCCTCCTCCCGGTAGAGCAGGTTGTAGTGGTTCTGCATCGACACGAACCGGGTCCACCCGTTGACCTCGGCGACGTGCTGGGCCTTCGCGAACTGCCAGGCGTACATCGAGGAGGCGCCGATGTGGCGGGCCCTGCCCGACTTCACCACCTCGTGCAGTGCCTCCATCGTCTCCTCGATCGGGACGTCGGGGTCCCAGCGGTGGATCTGGTAGAGGTCGACGTAGTCGGTGCCGAGCCGGCGCAGCGACTCGTCGACCTCGTGGAGGATCGCCTTGCGGGAGAGGCCCGTGCCGTAGGGGCCGGGCCGCATCCGGTTGCGCACCTTGGTGGCCAGCACGACGTCCGCGCGGTCGACCACGTCCCACAGCGCGCGGCCGGTGAACTCCTCGCTGCTGCCGCCGGAGTAGACGTTGGCCGTGTCGAACGTGGTGATGCCCGCCTCGAGGGCCTGGGCGATCAGCTGCCGGGCGCCCTTCTCGTCGAGCACCCAGGGGTGCCCACCGCGGGAGGGATCGCCCCAGCTCATGCAGCCGAGGGTGACCGCGGAGACGTCGAGTCCGGTTCGGCCGAGCTTGCGGTAGCGCATGCGGCCATCCAACACCCGTCGGTCAGCCGGCCAGCTCCTCGGGGGCC
>DASSKF010000030.1:0-17647 GCA_035690725.1 Segeticoccus sp. | reverse complement strand
CCCGGGCCGCCCGGCCCGAGGCCGAGCGGGTGGAAACCGAGGTCCGCATCGAGCACGGTGTCCCGGCGGAAGTGCTGCTGGGTTACGCCGACACCGCCGAGCACCTGGTGGTCGGTTCCCGCGGGATGGGCGGGTTCAAGCGCCTGCTGCTGGGGTCGGTGAGCACGGCGCTGACCCACCACGCCCGGTGCCCCACCACGGTGGTACCCGAACACGGCCCCGACCAGCCCACGCGGTGACCTCCACTCGGCGCGGATCAGTGCTGCTGGCCGCCGGCGGGCCCGGTGATTAACGAGCTGCGTGACTAGACCGTATGCCTGTTCCACCGAGACCGCGTGCGGGTCATACCGGCCGGCGCCGGCTGGATGAGGTCCCGGCCGCCGGTCCTCGCAGGCGATGACCCGGGTCAGCACCCGCCCCAGGGTCACCACCGCCGCCCGGGGGCGCAGGGTGAGCAGCTGCGTGCCGAGCTGCTGGTCGCGGGCAGGTCGATGATCACGGCACCGGGCTCGGACCGGTCCCCGGTGCCCGGCCCGGGGCGCAGCCGGCGGCGGGGCCGTCGGCGGGCTGGAGGTGCTCGGCGAGGTGGTGGCACAGCCGGGTCCAGGACTGCTGGGCCTGTTGCACGCCGCGGTGTTCGACCAGGCCGGTGACCTCGCTGTAGGAGACGCCCAGGCGTTCCAGGGCGTTCCAGGTGGCCTCGGCCGCGGGGTAGCGGCCGCGGACCGGGTCCGGGTCGCCGCGCAACTGGCCGGGCCCGGTGGCCGCCCGCAGCTCGGCCCGGTGCAGGCTGATCACCGCGTGCGGGGTGACCAGCTCGCTGACCTGCCGGGTGTCGGGGTAGGCGGAGCCGGTTGTGTCGGTGCAGGCCCACAGCGGGCGCGGGGTCCGGGCGCCGGCGGCATGCAGGCTGGCCCAGCGCGGGGTGGTCAGGGCCTGCTCGTAGGCCCGGTAGGCCAGGTGGGCGTTGGCGATCCCGGCCTGCCTGCGCAGCCACTGCCCCCGGGCCCGGGCGCTGACTCCCTCCAAGGCGTCCAGCCGGTGGTCGACCTCGGCATCCACCGCACACACGCACAGGGAGGCGACCGCGTGGATGCCGGACAGGTCCCGCCCGTTGCGGCGGGCCTGCTCCAGGCCGACCAGGACGGCGTTGAGGACTGCCCGGTAACCGGTCACCGAGCAGGCCAGCGCGGCGTTGACGCTGACCCCATCTGCCAGGACCGCGGAGATGGCGGGCAGGCCGGCGGGAGTGGCCGGCAGGGTGACCATCAGGTTGGGCCGGTCCACCTGCGCCCACAGCCGGCGGGCGGCGGCCAGGGTGCCGGTGGTGTCCCCGGCCAGGTGCGCATCGACCGGCAGGCACACCCACCCGTCGGTGCCGCCGGACCGCTCGAACACTGGGGCCAGCACCTGACAGGCGGCGCCCGCGTCCTGGACCAGGACCGCCTGCACCGCTTCCTGCAGGCCCGCGCCGGCCCGGGCCAGCTCCTGCAGCTGGTCCCGGTAGGCGCCGTCGGTGATCGCGGCGGCAACGGCGGCCGGATCGGTGCCGACCCCGGCCACCTGCCCAATGGTGACCAGGTCGGCCAGGTCGCCGCCGGTGAGCATCGGCCGGGTCAGCCCCTGGACCCAGACCGACACGCCCGCCGGCGGCGTCACCGCCGATGTCCGGGAGGTCCTGGCCGGTGGCGGGGTGCTGGCCGGTGGCGGGGTGCCGGCGCCCATCAGGACCTGCCGCCTGACGCGGCGCTGCCGGCCAGGCTGTCCCCGGCCGTGTCTTCTCCGGTGTCGTCTGGGGTGTCGTCTCTGGCTGTGTCGTCGGCGGCGTCGGTGCTCGCGGTGTGGTGGGGTACCAGGGTCAGGGCGTCGGCGCCCAGGGTGTGGTCCACGGTGACGGTGTCGCCGTCGCGGACCTTGCCGGCGAGGAGCAGCTTGGCGAGCTGGTCGCCGATCTGCGTCTGCACCAGGCGGCGCAGCGGACGCGCGCCGTATGCCGGGTCGTAGCCGGTCAGTGCCAGCCACTCCCGTGCCCCGTCGGTCACCTCCAGGGTGATCCGCCGGTCGTGCAGCCGCCTGGCCAGCGCGTCGACCTGCAGGTCCACGATGCGGGCCAGCTCGGCGGTGGTGAGCGCCTCGAAGATGACGATCTCGTCGAGCCGGTTGAGGAACTCCGGTTTGAAGGACTGGCGCACCGTCGCCATGACGGCGTCCTTCTTGGCCTCGTCGGTCAGCTGCGGGTCGATGAGGAACTGCGAGCCGAGGTTGGAGGTCATCACGAGGATGACGTTGCGGAAGTCGACCGTGCGGCCCTGGCCGTCGGTCAGCCGTCCGTCGTCGAGCACCTGCAGCAGGATGTCGAAGGTCTCCGGGTGGGCCTTCTCGACCTCGTCGAGCAGCACGACCGAGTAGGGCCGGCGGCGGACCGCCTCGGTGAGCTGGCCGCCCTCCTCGTAGCCGACGTAGCCGGGCGGGGCTCCGATGAGGCGCGCGACGGCGTGCCGCTCGGAGTACTCGCTCATGTCGATCCGCACCACGGCCCGTTCGTCGTCGAAGAGGAAGTCCGCGAGTGACTTGGCGAGCTCGGTCTTGCCGACACCGGTCGGGCCGAGGAAGAGGAACGACCCGGTGGGCCGGTCGGGGTCGGAGATCCCGGCCCGGGAGCGCCGGACCGCGTCGCTCACCGCGCGCACCGCCTCCGTCTGGCCGATCAGCCGCCGGCCGAGGTGGTCCTCCATCCGCAGCAGCTTCTCGGTCTCGCCCTCGAGCAGCCGGCCGGCGGGGATGCCGGTCCAGGAGCTGATGACGTCGGCGATGTCGTCGGGGCCAACCTCCTCCTTGACCATCGGGCCCTCACCGCCGGCGGTGGACGAGGTGGCCTCGCTCTGCTGGGCGGTGTCGAGCTCCTGCTCCAGCTGGGGCAGCTGCCCATAGAGGATCTGCGAGGCCGCGGCGAGGTCGCCCTCGCGCTGCAGCCGCTCCGCCTGCCCGCGCAGGTCGTCGATCTTGGCCTTGATCTCACCAACCCGGTTCAGGCCCGCCTTCTCCTGCTCCCAGCGGGCGTTGAGCGCGGCGAGCTCGGACTCGCGGTCAGCCAGGTCGTGCCGCAGCTTGTCCAGCCGCTCCTTGCTGGCCTCGTCGGTCTCCTGCTCGAGGGCAAGCTCCTCCATCTTGAGCCGGTCGACGCTGCGCCGGAGCTCGTCGATCTCCACCGGCGAGGAGTCGATCTCCATCCGCAGCCGCGAGGAGGCCTCGTCGATCAGGTCGATCGCCTTGTCCGGCAGCTGCCGGCCGGTGATGTAGCGGTCGGACAGCGTGGCCGCGGCCACCAGCGCGCTGTCGGCGATGGCCACCTTGTGGTGCGCCTCGTAGCGCTCCTTCAGCCCGCGCAGGATGCCGATCGTGTCCTCCACGCTCGGCTCACCGACGAACACCTGCTGGAAGCGCCGCTCGAGGGCGGCGTCCTTCTCGATGTGCTGGCGGTACTCGTCCAGCGTGGTCGCGCCGACCAGGCGCAGCTCTCCGCGAGCGAGCATCGGCTTGAGCATGTTCCCGGCGTCCAGAGAAGAATCAGGGCCCGAGCCTCCTGCTCCCACGACGGTGTGCAGCTCGTCGATGAAGGTGACGACCTCTCCATCGCTGCTCTTGATCTCCTCCAGCACCGCCTTGAGCCGCTCCTCGAACTCGCCGCGGTACTTCGCGCCGGCGACCATGGCGCCGAGGTCGAGGGCGATCAGCTTCTTGTCCCGCAGTGACTCCGGCACGTCACCGGCCACGATGCGCTGGGCCAGCCCCTCGACGACGGCGGTCTTGCCGACGCCGGGCTCGCCGATGAGCACCGGGTTGTTCTTGGTCCGCCGGGACAGCACCTGCACCACACGGCGGATCTCGGAGTCGCGGCCGATGACCGGGTCCAGCTTTCCCTCCCGGGCCGCCAGGGTGAGATCCGTGCCGTACTTCTCGAGGGCGTCGTAGGTCGCCTCCGGGTCGGCGGTGTTCACCTTCGCGCCTCCGCGGATCTTCGGGATCTCGGCGGCGATCGCGTCGGCGTCCAGCCCGAACCCACCGGTGCGGGCCAGTGCCTCGAGCAGGTGGTCGGTGGAGACGAAGGTGTCGCCCGTCGATTCCATGAACTGCCGGGCCTGCTCCAGGACCGCCAGGCCCGGACGCGACAGGCTCGGCGCACCCACCGTGGAGCCGGTCGTGGTCGGCAGCGCCTTGAGGGTGCGCTCGGCCGCCTCGCGGGCCGCCGTGATCGAGGACCCGACCGCGTCGAGCAGTGGCCCGGTGGTGGTGTCGGTCTGCTCGGTCAGGGCGAGCAGCACGTGCGCGGGCTCCACCTGCGGGTGGCCGGACGCGGCGGCGGAGCGCACTGCGGCCGACAGGGCCTCCTGCGCCTTGGTGGTCAGTTGCAGGTCCAAAGATCTCTCCTCGCGCGTGGGAGGGTTTCGTCGAGGGCGGCTCCACGCTCCCGGTTGACGGGTGGTTCACTCGGTTCAACCGCGGTAAACTTGAGCGTATTCCACTCAACCTTAGACCAGCCCGGGAACCACGCGTGGGTGGCACCCGCCGGTCCGGTAGACATGCTGCATGGCCCCGACCGCGTCGACTGTGGAGACCATGCGCGATCGCGACCGACCCGAGCAGCAGCTGGACCAGCTCTTCGCCGATGGTTGGCCGGCCTTCATCACCGCCGACCAGGTGGTCGAGGAGCACATCGGCACGGTCCGCCGACTGTTCGCCGACCTGGAACTCGTGCTGCTGGACAGCGACGACGTCCTGGTCGCGGCCGGGTGGGCGGTCCCGATCCGGTGGGACGGCGAGCCGGCACACCTTCCCGAGGGTTACTCGGACTCCTTGGTCCGGGCCGTGCGGGAGCACGAGCGGGGCGACAGGGCGAACACGCTGGTCATCATGGCCGCCCAGGTCCACCCCGAGCGGCGGGGCCGCGGCCTGGCCGGCGAGCTCCTCACTGCGATGCGCCGCCTGGCTGCGCAGCGAGGCTGGCCACGCGCCGTCGCCCCCGTCCGTCCGACGCTCAAGAGCCGCTACCCGTTGACGCCGATCGATCGCTTCGCCTCCTGGGTGCGCGACGACGGAACTCTGCTGGACCCCTGGCTGAGGACGCACCAGCGCCTCGGCGCCAGAGTCGTTGCCACCGCGCCCAGATCGCAGACGATGACCGGCACCGTCCAGCAGTGGCAGGACTGGACCGGGATGGCGTTCCCCGACACCGGCGACTACGTCATCCCCGAAGGCCTGAGCACCCTGCACGTCGACCGAGCCCACGACCGCGGGAGCTATACCGAGCCCAACGTCTGGATGCAGCACCAGTAGGAGACCTCAACCACCACGCACCTCCCGCACTCCGCAACCTGTCACTCATCCGTGTGAGCGACCGACCTGCCGAGGAGCCGCTTCCAGGCTGCCCCGACGGCGTCAGCAGCACCAACAGCCGGGATCTGCTGAACGCCGAGACCGAGCAACAGTGCCCCCGTGCGCAGGTTCTACCGGGACAACCGACAGCCGATCGGCAACCGGGACGAGGACCACCCGCGAGGCGTCGGCGTGTCAGCACTCACCCCAGGATCGAGTCGGGACGAAGCCGGCGCCGGTCAGGACCGGCGCCGTGTCGCTGACGCCGGAATCGGCAGCAATCGCTACATCGTCGGCATATGCTGCGGTAGGCGTCGCGGGCGACCGGCGCTTCTGGCGACATGCCGGTCCAGTCTGGGCCCGGTGAGGGCCGCCAGGACGGCTCCGGCTCCCCACAGATTATCCACGCCGGGGCGCAACGACCATCCGGCCGGCGCTCACCGGCGGAGATGACAGCGATCCTCCCCGTTGCGGGCGGGTGATGATCGGTGACCCACGCGGCGACGGCGGCCGTGTGGTCGGCCCACCGGTAGGGCACCACGGTGGTGCCGGAGTCGGCAGCCACGCTCAGGGTCGTGGTGAAGGACAGCACATCCACCACGACCGCGACGTCCACCCCCGCGGTGACGGCGCGCGCGCCAGCCGATCGCCGTCATGGCGCATCACGTAGTCCTGCTGCGATGAAGGGCCAGCCCCGTGCTCGCGTCGCTCGTCACCGCAACGACGGTAGCGGTGCTCCTTCTCCCATCCCCAGCACCACCGGGGGCAGAACGTCCCGGCCGGGGGGCGTGCAGACGTCGTTGACAGAACACCCACCCTCGCAAGGCGTCACGGGTTGTCGCTCCGCTGGAAGGACTCGGGCGCCTCGATCCGACAGGTGGGTCCGCTGGCAGCGGCGAGCCGGAGATCAGTGGTCAGAAGGACCGCCTCGAGCGCTTCAGCCAGCGCGACGTACATCGCGTCCCAGCCGCGCACGGTGTCGCGCAACTGCCAACTCCGGTCCAGCAGAGGTCGGTGCCCAAACCGTTCGCCGGGCCACAGTCGCAGGTCCTCGACCGCCTGGGCAGCAGCGGTGGCATCCAGCCGCTTGCGCAGGTGCTCACGCCGGATGACGCCGAAGACCTCCACGTCGATGATGTGGGGAGCGGCGTGGTCGCCGTCTCGGGCGAGTCTCTGACGAATCGCTTCGGCGCCCGGGCCCCCGGTCAGGACCTCGATCAGGCATGAGGCGTCAACGACGAGCATCGGGCCACGAACCCCGCTGCTCATCCAGCGCATCCAGGACCTGTGCGCGATCGAGGTCCGAGGAACGCTGCCGGGTGCGGCGCAACCATTCCTCGACGCTGGGGCGTGCCGCCAGGCGCGCGGCCTCGGTGCGGAGAAGCTCAGGAACGCTGACCCCGTACTCCGCCGCACGCCGAACGAGGCCCGCGTACACCTCGTCGTCCAGATCGCGGATCTGCACCGTCTTCGACACGAGACCAGAGTAACATGCAAGTTCGCATCAAGTCATGCGAGCCTGCATCCTTGAGCCTGCATCCTTCAATTGGGTGCCAGTGCACCACGGTGTGCCAGCGTTGCCTCATGAGCGAGAGCGAGCCTGAGAGCCTGCGAGGCAGGACTTTCAAGAGCCGGAGCCTGCGAGAGTCCCGGTTCGTGGACTGCGACCTGGGCGACGTGGTTGTGCGGGGAAGTGATGTCTCTGGGATGGAGATCGACTCCCCCTGGCTGCTTGAGGGAGGCAGTAGCCTGCTCGTCAACGGCGTTGACGTCGTGCCTCTCGTGGATGCGGAGCTGAACCGCAGATTCCCGGGACGGGAGCTGCGCGGGGCCGAGGATCCCGATGGCTTGTGCGCCGCGTGGGCGGCCTTGGAGCGGACCTGGGCGGCCACGCTTGAGCGGGCGGCCTCGATGCCGGCTGGCACGGTCGACGCGTCGGTCGACGGCGAGTGGTCGTTGGCCCAGACGCTGCGCCACCTGGTGATGGCAACTGACACCTGGCTCGGCAAAGCGATCCTTGAGCAGGAGGAGCCTTACCACCCGGTCGGCTTGCCCAACGACGACAACGACACCGGTGCCCATGACGAGTCCGTGTTCTCCACCGAGACACCGCCCTTCGGGCATGTCACCGAGGTGCGCGCCGAGCGACAGATGATGGTGCGGGAGTTCCTCGCCGGCGTTGCCCCGGAGGAGCTTGCGCGGCCGCGAAAGAATCCGCATGCTTCGGCGTACCAGGAGTCGGTACTCTCGTGTCTACGCACGATTCTCGAGGAGGAGTGGGAGCACCACCGCTACGCCGTGCGTGACCTCGACACCCTCGCAGTGGCACAGTCGCAAGCTGGCTAGTCGCCGATGACGCGGCAGGAGGGGGCCAGGCCATTTCCCAGCTCGACCCGCCGCGCCACGAGTCGGCGGATCCGGGTCCGGCAGGACGAACGACGACCGGTGACGTTGATGCCAGTTGCTTGATCGCTCAACTGTGCCCATGGCGGGATCGACACTCAATGGTCCGGCTCGGCGATGTTGACGATGCCCGCCGCACCTCTTCGCAGGCGTCCGTCAGAGGTGACCAAGGTGGCGTCCAGCGATGCTGCCAGCGCGACGTAGAGGGCGTCACGGACCGCGATGCGGTCGGTGAGCGCCCACGCGGATGGGAACAGCGGCTGCAGAGGCCACCGGCTGGCGCCGAAGGCGCCGAGCGCCCGAACCCGTTCGGCCTCGTGCGTGAGCCGTCCGGTGCGCTTGAGCCGACCCAGGGCCGAGAGCACTTCTGCATCCAAGTGTGCGGGCGCGGCCACCGCATCGGCCATGGTCAGGTGCTGCCTGAACGGGTCTGCGGCGGGCAGGTCACAGATCACATCGACGACGGTGGCGGCATCGACGACAACGATGCTCAACGGCCGATCAGCTCGTCGTCCTCCCTGCGGGAATCAGCGACGATCTCTGCCCCGGTTGGCCCACCGGTGTGGTTCGGGCCGAGCTCGCGAAGGTGCTCGAGCCACTGATCCATGGAGGGGACCGCCACGTGCTCCGTGAGCAGCTCGCGCAGATAGGCGCGCAAGCTCTTGTCCTCGACAGCGGCACGGCGGGTCAACTCGGCGTGCACCTCGGCCGGCAAATCCCTGATCAGCACGTCCATCCCTGAACGATATCACTTTGATATCCTTGGCGCCTGCCGTGCATGGCACCCGGTGCGGGTGATACCAGCACTCGTCAGTCGGGTGTGCCGCCGAGGAAGTACTCGGCCATCAGCCGATCGACCCATTCTGGTTGGACGATCTGCTCGGGGAGGAACTGCCGCATCACCGGCTTGATGTCGACTACCGGGCTGCCGATCACCGCGTCCAGGCCGCGCACCGTGAGCGCGTTGCCGGCGATCTCCAATCTCCACGACGCCGCAGATCGTGGCGCCGATGCGGTTGGGCCGGCGTGGGCCCCGGTCGCAGAAGACACCGACCGCAGGCAGGTCGTCCCGGCCTCGGCCCGGCCTCGGGGTGGTGTAGTCGTCGCGCTCGGGGAGCCGGTCGAAGAGGTAGAGGATCTCGGCGTGGGAGAACTCCCCGAGCCCGGCCAACGCCCCGGCGCCGAACCTGTCGGGGTCGACGGTCACGACGCTGAGGACGTCCCCCCAGTGGTCGGAGTTGCCGTGATCGGCCCGGCCGCTGGTGACCGTGCCGATGGGCGTCAGGTCGAACGTCATGGTGACTCCTCTGTGATCGCTGCGGTGGTGTGTCGCGAGGTCATCAGCGAGGTCAGCGGTAGTCGGCGAAGACCCGCTGCTCGGAGCCGTCGACGGTGACCTCGCCGCCGAAGGGCACGATCCACTGCGGCCGGGTGTGGCCGAACGGGACGCCGACGCAGACGACCGCCTCGGAGCTGTAGCGGCTCACCTGCTCGATCGCCACGTCTCGCTGCTCCTCCCGGTGCGCCGCGCGCTCCTGCGCGGTCGGCCGGTGCTCGAAGCTCGAGGCCGTCGGGCGGGCGACCAGGACCGCGTCGACGGCCTCCAGCACCCCCCGCTCGCCCAGCGCCCGCACGATCCACCCGAACTCTCGGGCGGGGATCACCTCCTCGCTGCTCTCCAGCAGCAGCACCGAACCGTCGAGCACCGACGGGTCGGCCGGGAAGCGGCCGGCGGTGAGGATCCACTGCACCACCTCGATGCAGCCGCCCCAGGTGCGACCGGTCACGCTGCGCCGGGGCCCGGCCCAGGTCCACGGCTCGGTCGGCTCGCGCTCGCCGTGCCCGGTCAGTGCTGCCGGGTCGGCCCAGTCCTTCCCGAAGTCCTCCGACTCGCCCGGCTCGGTGACCTCGAGGCGCTCGCCGGTCAGGAGCGCTGCCCGCAGGCCGGCGGCGTGGCACGGGTCGACGGTGGGACCGGGGCCGAGGTGCACCTGGGTCGAGCCGCCGTAGTAGCCCGCTATCCCGCTGGTCCAGAGCCAGTTGAGGATGTTCGTGTTGTCGCTGTAGCCGAGGAAGGGCTTGGGATCGGCCCGCAGGAGCTGGGCGTCGAGGTGCGGGACGACGGTGATCTGGTCCTCGCCGCCGATCGTCGCGAGCACCGCCCGGATCGGCGGGTCGGCGAACGCGGCGTTGAGGTCGGCGGCCCGGTCCTTCGCCGGGGCGCCGACCCGCCGCGTCGTGGGGTACTCGACCGGGACGAGGCCGGTCACCTCCGCCAGGCGGCGCATCGCCTGTTCGTGGACCTGCGGCGCCGCTCCGGGGGCCGCGAAGGACGGGGAGACCACCGCCACCTTGTCGCCGGGGCTGGCCTTGGGCGCGTGCACGAGCGGGTCCATGCCCAGCATCCAAGCAGCCGGGCCCGGGGGAGCCTGTCGCCGGGGCGCGTCCTCAGCCGGGCCGTCGAGCGGCGGAGGCGAACCCGAGCCACGTGTGCCGGTTGCCCGCCCAGCACCAGCCGACCTTCGGCGCGTTCCGGTTCTCGCGTCCGTCGCGCCCGGTTCCGTTGCTGATCCAGACGGCCGGGGTGCGGGCGTCGAGCCGCCCGTTCGGCTTCACGAGTCGGCTGCCGATGGTCATGAAGCAGTGGTTGCGCTCCAGCACGTCCGGCCGCTGCAGCACCCACTGGATGCCCTCCCCCAGGGTGAGTGGCGTCCGTCCGGCCGCGGTGATCGCGGGGAGCGCCTCGTCCGGACTCCAGTTCGCGAGGTCGTCCCCGCGGTCCACGCCCTCCAGGACGTATGCAGGCCGGTCGGGGACCTCGACCGCCTCCACCGGGGCGAACGCGTCGATGTCGGTCATGTCGACCACGACGAAGCCGGGCTTCCCGGCGTGTTCGAGGAGCGGTGCGAGTGCCGAGGCGGGCGCGAGCTCCGGGTGCACCACCAGCAGGCCCTCGTGCCGCTCGGCGCGGGCAGCCGCGCGCAGGTCCGCGGCGGACAACCCGCTGATCTCGTGGACGCCGCGCTCGACGAGTCGCTCGGCCTGGTCGGCGAGGGTGGGCAGGGCGCGCACGGGCACGGAACCTCCGGGGCTGGCGGGGACGGTGCTGCCAGAACCGCGGCCGGGTCCCGGTTGTTCCGCGCCCCTCATGCCATTCCTCACGCCGGCGTGGACCGGGCGGCCGAGACCCGCCCCCGCGCCGGCATTCCTCACGCCGGCGTGGACTGCGCGGCCGCAGTCGATCAGCCGAAGAGGGGCAGCCGGGTCGCATCCTCGCCCAGCGCGGCGAGCTCGTCGGTACTCGGTGTCTCCCGACCGGTGCCGACCATCGCCCAGCGGACGTCGTCCCCGATCGGCGACGAGCGGCCGAGCAGCCCGTCGAGCACCCGGCGCGTCTCGGCCAGCCCCGGCGATCTGGGGCTGCCGAGCCGCAGGTCCAGGTGGTGCACCGTGGCCTCCACGGCGAGGGTGCTGAGCAGGTCCGGCACCGTGATCGTGTGGCCCTGGCTCGTTACGACGTCGTGGCGGCCGCGCTCCTCGGCCGCGATGAGCACGGCACCTGCGGTCTCGGCATACAGCTCGGCGATCGGAAGCACGCTGGTCCAAGCGCTCGCCATGATCCGGGTGCCGCGCCGGCCGGCCTCGGCGCCGACCGTGCCGGGCTGCCACGACTCCCAGTAGGTCACCGCGTCCACATCCACCAGGCTCGAGGAGGGGGAGTGCAGGGCGACGAGGGCCCGTTGGGCGTCGGTGAGCAGGTGGTGGACCAGGTCGCGCACCGTCCAGCCCACGCACCGGGTCTGCCGCCAGCCGACGTCGTCGCCGATGCCCTCCAGGTCCCTGAGCAGGGCGCCGTATGCCGTCCCGAGGACTTCTCGCTCCCTCATCCCGTCAGCGTGTCAGGGCGCGAGGTGCTCGGCGAGCCAGCGGAGCGCGAGCGGGTAGCGGTACTCGATCGCGCCGTGGGTGGCGTCGAACAGCTCGAAGTGCACCCGGTCGTCCGGCAACCCGGCTCGGCGCAGGCCGTCACGGAACGCGCCCGCGCCGACGTCGAGGTGGTACTCGTCCCGGGTTCCCGCGTCGATCCAGGCCGCCGTGAGGTGACGCATCGCGTCCGCACACGAGGGCTGCTCCACCATCCGGACCGGGTCCCAGGCGAGCCACCGCTGCCAGGACTCGTCCACGAGTCGGCCGGTGAACGGGTCGAACGGCAGGTGCACGGTCCCGTCGTCGTCGGCGGAGAAGCAGGCGGACACACCGAGCAGCATGAGCAGCTTCGCGTCGGCCTCCTTCGTGAACGCGACGCGCGAGCGGAACTCCTCCCACCACGCCCAGATGTCGCCGTCGTGGTCGCGCAGCGCCCGCACCGCGTCGGCGAACTCGGGCACGTAGCAGTACTCGTACAGCGCGTCCCCGGCGTGGGTGGCCAGCGCGCCGAACACGTCGGGGCGCAGCATCGGGGTGATCATCGCCCCGAAGCCGCCGCTCGACTTGCCCATGATGGCGCGGTGCCGCGGCTGCGGCAGGGTCGCGTAGTGCTGGTCGACGAACGGGACGACCTCCTCGCACAGGTAGGAGTGGTAGCGCCCTGTCCCCGGTGAGTCGACGAACTGGCTCCCGCCGTAGGTGGTCCACGCGTCGACATAGACCACGAGCACGTCCGGGACGTCCGGGTCGGCGAGCACGGCGTCGAACAGCTCCGGCGGGGGCTGCCGGAACGGCGTCCGGTTGCGCCACATCGCCAGGTGGCCGGTGTAGCCCTGGATCAGGTAGACCACCGGGTACCGCCTCGCCGGGTCGTAGCCCGGCGGCAGCTGCACCCACAGCGGTCGCTCGTGCGGATCGCCCAGCGGGTTGTCTTTCAGCAGGTCGCTGGCGAACCGGTGTTCCTCGATCGTCCCGGACATCGGTCCTGACCACGGCAACATGGCGGAAGTCTAGGTGGCGCCCGAGGGCAACGAGTTCTGCGCGCTGCGCAGCGCCGAGGCGCGGACGGCGGCCGCCAGCGGCCCCGGGTGTGGGGCGTCAGCCGCGCTCGAGCAGCGCGGCCAGGCGGTCGAGGGAGTCCCGGAGCCGGTCCGGGGTGGTCGCCCGGGCACGCGGGATGCGCTTGTCGTCGGTCAGCTGCGACCAGTCGTAGGTGTGGGTGACCAGCGTGCGGGTGCCGTCGAGCGGCTCCAGCTCCCAGCGCCACAGGTGCCCGGGTGGTTGCTGCCCCGGCTCCGAGGGCCGCCACGCGATCAGGCGTCCCTCGTCGAACTCCACGACGTGGTTCTCGCGTACCTCGCCGCCCTTCGTCAGCGTCGTGCGGAACACGTCGCCCACGGCTCGCACCCGTTGACCGCCCTCGGCCTCCGCCAGGTTGTCGTTGCCGTCCCAGCGCGGCTGGACGGCCGGGTCGGCAATCAGCTCGAAGACCTCTCCGGCACTGGCGTCGATCTCGCGGCTGGCAGACGTCACCCGCGACTCCTCGTCGTGGCTCATGCCGCCATCGAAGCACAGCCGCCGACCGGTGGTGCCCCGGCGGGCCTCCATCGGCGGGACTGCCCCGGGCAGCGGCGCCCCGATAGTCTCCGTGACTGACGACCGCCCCGACCGCGGAGGACACCATGGCAGCGACGGTGCACCTGCGACCCATGACCGAGGGGGAGTATGCCGAGTGGTTGCCCGGGTCGATCACCGCGTACGCGGCCGACCACGTCCGGGCCGGCGGGATCCCGGCGGAGGGTGCCGAGGCGTGGGCGGCGCGGCAGCACGGCGAGCTGCTGCCCGACGGGGTCGCCACACCGGACCACCACCTCCTCGTCGCCGAGAGCGACGGCCGGCGCGTCGGCATGCTCTGGATCCACCTGCAGCGTAACGAAACTGGCGACTCCGGGGACGTGACGGCCTTTGTCTACGACGTCGAGGTGGACGAGAGCGAACGCGGCTGCGGCCACGGCCGCGCCATCATGCGGGCGTCCGAGGACCTGGCGCGGGACCTCGGGGCGCTGGCGCTGCGGCTGCACGTCTTCGGTGCGAACATCGTCGCGCGCCGGCTCTACGAGAGCCTCGGCTACGCCACGACCGACGTGACCATGGCCAAGCCGCTCGTCGCCGCTCCGGACGCCCCGCCGCCCGGGCGGCTCGACGCCACCGTCCGCACCTGGATCTCGCCGAAGGCCGAGAAGGGCGTCGCCAGTGAGATCGAGGGCAAGGGCCTGTTCGCCCGCGAGCCGATCCGTCGTGACGAGGTCGTCGCGGTCAAGGGCGGCCACCTCGTCGACACGGACACCCTGCTCGGGCTCCCGGAGCTCCTCCAGCAGTCCGACGTGCAGGTCACCGACGAGCTCCACATCGCCTCGCTCAACGAGGACGAGTACGACGCGGGGATGCTCTACCTCAACCACTCCTGCGAGCCGAACGTCGGCTTCGGGGGCAACATCGTGCTGGTCGCCATGCGCGACATCAACGCCGGTGAGGAACTGACGACCGACTACGCACTGTTCGACGACTACGACGGGACGATGACCTGCCACTGCGGCCGCCCGAGCTGCCGCAAGGAGATCCACGGGCGGGACTGGCGGCGCCCGGACCTGCAGCGACGCTACGCGGGCTACTTCTCCTGGTACCTGCAACAGCGGATCAGCCGGTCCTGACCGCCGCGAGGCACCTCACCCGTTCAGCACGCGAACGGGTGACCCGTCCAGCCATGCCCGGATGTCCTCCACGGCGCCGGAGAAGTAGGCCGTGTAGCTCCCCCCGGTGACGTAGCCGACGTGCGGCGTCAGCACCGTCCGCGGAGCACGACGCAGCGGGTGGTCGGCAGGAAGCGGCTCGGTGTCGTACACGTCGAGGGCGGCACCGCCGAGGCGACCCGACTCAAGGGCCGCCACGAGCGCGGCCTCATCCACGAGAGGCCCGCGAGAGGTGTTGACCAGCAAGGCTTTCGGCTTCATGCGATGGAGCTCGGGCCGGCCCACGATGCCGCGTGTGCGGTCGCTCAGCCGCAGGTGCAGGGTCACGATGTCGGCGGTGGCGAACAGCTCGCCCTTCTCGACCCGCTCCACATCGTGCTCGGCCGCTGCCGCCGCGGTCAGGTGCTGGCTCCACGCGACGACGCGCATGTCGAAGGCGCGGGCCACGCGGGCCACCCGGGAGCCCAGTCGACCCAGCCCGACGACCCCGAGGGTCCGGCTGGCCAGGTCGCCACCGACCGTGGCCTGCCAGCCGCCGGACCGGACGAGGGCGTCCTCGGTCGGCACGTGGCGCAGTGCGGCAAGGATGAGCGCCCAGGTGTGCTCGGCCGCTGCCGTGGCCAGCTGGCCGGTCCCGCACACGGTGACGCCCTGCGCGCGGGCCGCGTCCAGGTCGATGGAGGCGTTCTTCATCCCGGTCGTCACCAGGAGGCGCAGGTCCGGCAGCCGGCCCAGCACGTCGACCGGGAACGGCGTGCGCTCCCGCATCGCGACGACGACCTCCGCTCCCGTCAGGCTCCGCACGAGGCCGTCCCCCGACCGGTGCTCGTGGTCGAACCGGACCCGGACGTCGGGGCCCAGGCCGGACCAGTCGGCATACTCCCGTGCCACGTCCTGGTAGTCGTCCAGGACGACGACCTGCGTCACCATCCGCTCCCCTTCCGGCCGGGCTGTCACGGCCATGATGGCGCAGTCCGGGACGGAGCCGGCGTGCCGTGCCCCACACGTTTCCCGCACCCGTGTGACGGGTGTCACCGGGGCGGCCTACCGTCGGGCCATGAGCCCCACGGACGCGGACGACTTCCTGGCCCTGCACACGCCCGGCGACCCGCTGCTGCTGCCGAACGCATGGGACGTCGGCTCGGCCCGGCTGCTCGCCTCGATGGGCTTCCGCGCGCTCGCCACCACCAGCAGTGGGCACGCCGCGTCGCTCGGTCGTCTCGACGGTGAGGTGGCCCGCGACGAGGCGCTGGCCCACGCCGTGCAGCTGGGCGACGCCAGTGGCCTGCCGGTCAACGCGGACCTGGCGAACTGCTTCGCCGACGAGCCGGACGGGGTCGCCGAGACGATCCGCCTCGCCGCGGAGGCCGGCATCGCGGCCGCGTCGGTCGAGGACGTCAGCGGCGACGAGGACCGGCCGATCTACGACCTCGGCCTCTCCGTCGACCGCGTACGGGCCGCTGTCGAGGCGGCCCACGCCGGTCCTGGTCGGCTGGTGCTGGTCGCGCGGGCGGACAACTGGTTCCACGGGATCGAGGACCTCGACGACACGATCCGGCGGCTGCAGGCCTACCAGGAGGCCGGCGCCGACGTGCTCTACGCCCCGGGACCGAGCGACACGAGCGACCTGCGCTCGATCGTGGAGTCGGTGGACCGGCCGGTGAACGTCCTCGCCCGACCCGGCGTCCCGCCCGTCGCCGAGCTGGCCCGGCTGGGCGTGGCGCGCATCTCGGTCGGCGGCTCCTTCGCGTTCGCCGCCTACGGCGCGCTCGTCGAGGCGGCCACCGAGCTGCGCGACGACGGCACCTTTGGCTACGCGAGCCGGTCCGCCGTGGGCGGCCAGGCGGTGCGGGACGCGTTCACGACGTGACCCGCCGCCGCCCGCAACGAGCGCGGCCGCCCGGCCACGCTCCCCCTCCCCTTCCCGGGGCTTCGGACACTAGAGTCGAGCACGAGATGAGTGAGCCGAGGCTGGAAGCCGTCGAGGGAGACATCACCACCCAGCGGGTGGATGCGATCGTCAACGCTGCCAACAGTTCCCTTCTCGGCGGCGGCGGGGTGGACGGAGCCATCCACGCGGCGGCCGGGCCCTCGCTGCTCGAGGAGTGCCGCGAGCTGCGCCGCGGACGGTATGCCGAGGGGTTGCCCGTGGGTGACGCCGTCGCCACGGGTGCCGGGCGGCTGGCGGCACGGTGGGTGATCCACACGGTCGGCCCGAACCTGCACGCCGGGGAGACCGATCCCGAGCTCCTCGCGTCGTGCTTCCGCCAGTGCCTGTGCGAGGGCGCCCGGGTGGGCGCCCGCACCATCGCGTTGCCCGCGGTCAGTGCCGGGATCTACGGCTGGGACCGCCACGACGTCGCGCGGATCGCGGTGAGCACCACGCAGGGGATGCTCGCCGAGGGAACGCACGTGACGGCATACGGCGACATCGACCTGTCCGGGATCGAGCTGGTGCGGTTCGTGCTCTTCAGCAAGCCGCTGCACGAGGCGTTCGCCGCCCAGCTGCCCTGACCGTTGTTGCTGAACGCCGGCCGCACGGGGCCACCGCGGATCTTCAGCAACTCCCCGCCAGCGGGAGAGGCCAGCGGTCAGACCACGCCGAGGGCGAGCATGGCGTCGGCCACCTGGATGAAGGCCGACGCATTGGCGCCGAGGATGAGGTTGCCGGGGGCGCCGTACTCCTCGGCCGTCTCCGCGGTGCGGTCGTAGATGCTGCGCATGATCTCGGCGAGCCGCTCCTCGGTGTACTCGAAGGTCCAGGAGTCCCGGGAGGCGTTCTGCTGCATCTCCAGCGCGCTGGTGGCCACGCCGCCGGCGTTCGCCGCCTTGCCGGGGGCGAAGAGCACGCCGGCGGAGGAGAGGGTCTGCACGGCGTCGGGGGTCGTGGGCATGTTGGCGCCCTCGCCCACCGCGCGGCAGCCGCCCTTGACGAGGAACTGCGCGTCGTCGACGCCGATCTCGTTCTGGGTGGCGGAGGGGAGGGCGACGTCGCAGGGCACCTGCCAGATGCTGCCGTCACTGATGAACCGGGCACCCAAGCCGCGGAGCTCGGCATACTCCTCGATCCGGCCGCGGCGCACCTCCTTGACCTCCTTGAGCAGGCCGAGGTCGATCCCCGCCTCGTCGACCACGTAGCCGCTCGAGTCCGAGCAGGCGACGACCGTGCCGCCGAGCTCGTGGACCTTCTCGAT
>DASSKF010000029.1:0-14412 GCA_035690725.1 Segeticoccus sp. | reverse complement strand
CACCAGCGGCGCGCACCTGGACGGACACGGGAAGACGCTCAGCTACCACCTCCTGACCCTCTCGGTTGCGGACGAGTAGCTCGACCGCCCAACCCGGCGCCTCTCGCCTACCATCGGGCCATGAGGCCACTTCCGTTGGTCCTTGCCCAGGTCCCGGCACGCGAGCCGGCGGTCAAGTCCGGGGGCGTGGTGTACGAGGGTGAGCCCTCGTAGGGGTGGTGGTTAGGCTGTCAGTTCGCTGATCGTCGTGGGTTCGGTCACCTCCTCGGCGGCGGTCGTGTGCAGGGTGGCGCGGCAGCGGGCGAGGACGTCGATGCCGAGGTAGCGGCGTTGCTCGGCCCATTCGTCGTGTTGCTCGGCGAGCACGGCGCCGATGAGGCGGATGATGGCCTCGCGGTTGGGGAAGATGCCGACCACGTCGGTCCTGCGGCGAATCTCTCTGTTCAGGCGCTCCTGGGGGTTGTTGGACCAGATCTGGCGCCACACTTCCCGGGGGAAGGCGGTGAACGCCAGGATGTCGGCGCGGGCGTTCTCGAGGTGGGCGGCCGCCGCCGGGAGCTTGTCGACCAGCGCCTCGAGGATGCGGTCGAACTGAGCGTGCACGGCGTCGGCGTCGGGTTGGTCGTACACGCTGTGTAGCAGCGCCTTGACCCACGGCCAGGAGCTCTTCGGGGTGGCGGCCATCAGGTTGGCCGCGTAGTGGGTGCGACAGCGCTGCCAGGACGTGCCGGGCAGGGTGGCGCCGATCGCCTCCACTAGCCCGGCGTGGGCGTCGGAGGTGACCAGTCCGACCCCGGACAGGCCACGGGCGGTCAGGTCGCGGAAGAACGCCAGCCAGCCGGCGCCGGACTCGCTGGTGGCGCAGTAGATCCCGAGCACCTCCCGGTAGCCCTCGGCGTTGACGCCGGTGGCGACCATGACGGCCACCTTGACGACCCGGCCGCCCTCACGGACCTTCATCGTCAGGGCGTCGGCGGCCACGAACGTGTACGGTCCCTCGGCCAGCGGTCGGGTGCGGAACGCCGCGACCTGGGCGTCCAGGTCCTTGGCCATCTCACTGACCTGGGACTTGCTCAGCCCGGTGATGCCCAGGCTCTGCACGAGCTTGTCCATCCGGCGGGTGGACACGCCCAGCAGGTAGCAGTTGGCCACCACGGTGGTCAGCGCCGCCTCGGCGCGCCGGCGCCGGGTCAGCAGCCACTCCGGGAAGAACGACCCTTCCCGCAGCTTGGGGATCGCGACATCGACGGTGCCGGTGCGGGTGTCCAGGTCCCGGTGCCGGTACCCGTTACGCCGGTTGGTCCGGTCGCTGGTGCGGGTGCCGTACTCGGCGCCGCACACGCTGTCGGCCTGCGCCGACAACAACGCGTTGATGAACGTGGACAGCATCTCGCGCATCAAGTCCGGGCTCGCCTGGGCCAGCTGCTCGTGCAAGAACTGCTCAGGGTTGATACTGGGTGTCGCGGTCATCGGGACCGGTCCTTTCGAGGTGGTTGTGGAAGATCTCTCGAAGGATCACCCCGGTGACCGCGCCTACCTCAGCAGGACACGCTCACCGGCTACTCGTACACCACTCTGCAGGACTCCACTTCCAGCGATGCTGGCCACCGATGGGAGAGCACCCGGTACTGGATCCGCTATTGAGACGCTGCCTCTGCATACCAAGCGTGGTATCATCTTGAGGTGTGGACGGTCGTTTACCTTCCGGAAGCGGAACAGGAGCGCGACCGGCTGCCGGCTCGGGAGCGGTCTGCCTTGTACAACGCTGTGGCGAAGCTGCAGGCAATCGGTCCGAGTCTTGGCTACCCGCACAGCAGTGCCGTGCGAGACGCCGACCGGCTACGAGAACTGCGTCCGCGGGCTGGGCGAAGCCCGATCCGCGGCCTGTACCGGCAGGTCGGGGAGTTCTTGGTGGTCGCAGCGATCGCCCCGGAGGCCCAGCACGATCCGAAGGGGTTCAAGAAGGCGTGCCGGGACGCCGTGCAGCGGCTTGATGAGGTAGAGGAGTAGGCATCATGGTGAAGTTGTCGGAGTTGGCCACGGCCGAGGCGATCCACGAGCGTGACCTCACAGATCCCGACTACCAGGCAGAGCATGAGCGGACTCGGCTGGCTACCGCGGTCGCGATCCGTGTGCTGCGGTATCGCACCGAGCACGAGCTGACCCAGACCGCGTTCGGACGTCTGGTGGGCATGCCTCAGTCGCACGTGGCCCGGCTAGAAGCCGGCGAGCACGAACCCTCTCTGGCCACGCTGGTAAGGCTGTCGGCAGCCCTCGGCGTCGACTTCACTCTCCAGATCGACCCGACCGGAGTACGGCTGCGCGACAGCGCCTGACGCATCACCGTTTGAGGATCGGCGTCCGGGGACGCCGATCGCTGCTCGACAGGACTCGTCGGAGTAGTCATACTTATGACCATGACCGTGCTGTCACTTGCCGAAGTGAAGACCCACCTTTCGGAACTTGTCGGAAGGGTGAACGCCCAGCACGAGCGTGTCACCGTCACGGTGCACGGGAGGCCCTCGGCGGTGCTGATCGCCACCGAGGACCTGGAGTCCCTCGAGGAGTCTCTCGCCGTCCTCTCCGACCCCGACACGCTCCAACGACTCGCGACCTCCGACGCAGAACTCGCACGAGGTGAGGGTGAGTCTGAGGCACAGCTGGCCCAGGCGATGGACGAGCGACGCAGGCACAGTGCGTGACGCCCGGTCCCGATCGTTACGCGCTGGTCATCACTCCCACCGCTCGGCGGCAGCTCGCCCAGCACCTGCCTGAGGCGGTGGCCTTCGCGGCGCACGAGTTCATCATCGGCCCACTGCTGGAGAACCCGCAGCGAGTGGGCAAGCGACTCCGCGCGCCACTCAACGACCGGCACAGCGCACGGCGCGGCACCTACCGCGTCATCTACCGAATCGACGAGGAGAACCGAACGGTGACCGTCGTCGACGTCGCCCACCGCCGCGACGCTTACCGAACCGGCGGCTGACCTTGTCCGCCACCGTCATGACCGCAAGCGGATCGTCAGCCGGCGATCGCCGATGAGGCGCCTGACGTCACCGGTGGTCGTTCCGCGAAGCGAGGAGTGGCGGCGACTCGTAGCCCGCTCGCGCTACCGCCGGTTGCCCACGGGAGCACGCAGCCTGGACGATGGGGCCGTGAAGCTTGTCCCGTACGAACGCCATGACGCCGACGTCAAAGACTGGGACCCGACAGCGCTGGAGGTCTTCTCCTTCGTGCGGGGCCAAGTCGCCGCAGCGACGCCCGACCACGAGGTTGAGCACATCGGGAGCACCTCCGTACCGGGTCTGCCAGGCAAGGGCATCGTGGACGCCATGGTGCTGGTCGTCGACGATGCCGACGCCGCCCGAGTCGCCGAGCAGCTCACAGCGGCTGGCTGGGAGCATGCCCGGGGATCGACGTCGTGGCGTCCGTTCCTGCTGGCCGGGGTAGAGCAGGACGGCAACCGCACGCAGGTGCACGTTCACGTCATCGGCGCTGACTCCGACGAGGCAACTGCTCAACGAGGCCTTGCCGCGGCGCTGCGCGAAGACCCGGACCTACGCGAGGAGTACGCCTCCCTCAAGCGCGGTGTCGTGGCCGAGGGAACGCGCGATCCCGCGCAGTACTCGATGAAGAAGATCGACTGGGTGCTTGCCACTCTCGAGCGCCTGGGGCTTCCCCCTCTGCCCGACCCGGGCGAGCCGCCGCCACCACCATCGCCTCGATCGTCGCCGTAGCGGGATCCTCTGCGGGACGGCGTGGCAGCCGCCCGGAAGGGTGCGTCGTCCGGGACGGTCGTGCTCGTCGTGTCCGGTAGTGCGCCGGCCGCGGTCCAGCACCGCGGAACGCTCCTTTTGCGGACGGGTGGCTGCGCAAGTCGATCGTTGGCGCCAAGTGTGCTGGCAAGGCCGGTGTGACGGGGTATCGGAGCTGACTGTCGGCTCAGGTGCGCTCGGGCTGCTCCTGCCATTCCTCGGCGAGGATTCCATAGGTGTAGCCGTCGATCCAGCCGAGTTCGGCGTGCCACGAATCACGGACACCGTGCTGCTCCCGGCGCATGCCGACCCGCTCCATGACACGCCAGGACGCGACGTTGTCGGCGAAGCAGCCCGCGGTGACCCGGCGGAGCCCCAGCTGGCCGAAGGCCAACGCCAGCATCGCGCCCGCCATCGCGGTCGCGTAGCCGTGGCCGGCATGGGCCGGATCGACGAAATAGCCGAGCTGGCCCTCGCAGCCGTGCCACTGGGCTGGATCTTCGTCCTGCCCCATGCCGTCGGTGATCTCGAGCTGGACGGTGCCGACGACGGTGTCGCGGTGCAAGGCCACGACGTGGTGGTCGCGCGGGTTATCGACGCTGCGCCGCATCGCGGCGCGGTAATCCTTGGGATCAAACCGAGTGCGGATCAGCCACCGGCTCACATCGGAACGGCGGCGCCAGCGCAGGATCTGGTCGATGTCCGGCGGCGTCGGGGGCCGCAGCTGAAGCGTCCCCGCAGACCGCGGCCAGTGGATCTCGGGTGTCGTCACAGGCGCCACAACACCAGTCCGGTCGGCATGGCCGCAAGCAAATTCCTTCCCTACCGCCTCCAGCGGCAAACGAGCTCCGGCCGGCCGGTACAGCGGCATCGTGTCGACATTCGCAGGCGACCTGCGAAGAGGAGACCGAGTCCATGGCCGTAACAGGATCGGCTTGCGGTGACGCGACCCCTCAACGCCTCGAAATATGGGGGCGAGGGCCGGCGACCGTCTCATAGCGTCGTGGCCCGTGACCTCATCCCTGCCGAGCGCGACGGACCTGGCCCGCTGGACCCTCACAGCCCAGCACCCGCTGACCCGTCAGTGGTGCGACGACAGGAGCCGTCTGGCTCGCCTGGCCGATGAGCACGAGTTCGACCTGCAGCTGGCCACCGACCTCGACCTGGCGACCCAGCGGGCCACCCTGGCGCCTGGCCACGAGCCCGAGGAGCTGTTCAACCGGTGGGTCGCCGTCACCCCTGACCTATCGGCACTGCTGAGCATCCGGTTCCAAGGCGGCGACGCCACCAAGCCGTTCATCGATGCCTCGGTGCTCTCCCGCCCCTTCGTGGAAGACGACTTGTCGACGTTGAGCGCGGCCGCCGTCGACGTCTTCGGGTCCTTCGCACCCCGCTACCTGCGGCTGTGGAGCGCGGTCCCGGCGGATGCCTTCGCGGGCACCCGCCGGGACAAGCGGTTCCTGGCCGCATCCGTGCGCGACCTCACCGACACCCCCGCCCGGGCAGCCAGTCCGGCCGAGCTGTCCTTGGCACCGACCACGGATCTGGCCCACTGGGAGGACGCGGCCGCCGCCTACGCCGCGGTCGACACCGCCCACCCCGAACACCCCGAGCAGGCTCAGCTCCAGGACGCGGAGGACCTGCAGGAGAGCATCGACGCGGGCACGTTGTTCGACGTGCTCATCGACCACTCCTGGGCCGGCTGGGTCGGGGCGACCACCGACACCAGTTCCTCGCTGGGTCTGCCGTGCTACACGATCCAAGAGATCATCCTGACCCAGAGTTCCGCGGACACGGCTACGGCTCGCACCTGACCAGGCTGCTGGCACGTGCGCTGCCCGACCGCGACCGGGTGCTGATCGGCACCATCCACGCCGACAACCGGGGTGCCCTCGAGGCGGCCCAGCGATCCGGCCGCCACGACGTCGGCGGCTGGCTCCAGACCCCCCTGACCCCCCGCTGAAGGCTCACCCCCGGGCTGCGCGCCCCGCACAGGGCCCTGTTTGCGGATGGCGCGCTCAATCGGTCGTCCGGAGCGGACGCGCTGCCTGCGATTAGGTCTGCTTTGTGCATCAGACCGAGCACGGCGGCTGCTACGGTCGCCTCGTGTGCACGCTTGGTGGCGGCGACCAGAGCAGCGGGGGTGCCCATGACAGGGTTCGATCACGCGGGCACCGCTCTTCCTGACGGGTCACGTCCCGAATCAGATGCCATTTCCCGGTGTGCCATACAGATCGCTCGAGCCGGCACCCCGATGGCCCGCAGGAGCCGTGTCTGGGCGATGGCAGCGGCGATCCCTTGGCAAGGGGCGCTGACGTACTGGGCGTTTCAGGGGCAGTTGCTCGTGCGCGAAGACACCAGCATCCGCGCCGTGGCGCACCGGCGACAACTCAACGACATCTCGACGGGCATCCTGACGGTGGTGATCTTGGGCGTCGGGCTCGTCGCCGCCGTGGCCGCCGACGCAGCCGCCGCTCTCCTGGTCCTTCTCCTCGCCGCCCCAGTGCTGATCGATCTACCGGTCCGCCTACCGGTCGTGACGAAACTGAAGTGGCAACCAAACCTGGCATGGCACGGCGACGACCCTGTCTGGGTCAACGATGACGAACGAGAGGGCGCCTTCGTCTACGCGTTGATCCTGTCACCGGGCGCACCCAAGGACCGGCAACATCTACTGGAAGAGCTGTCGCAGACCAGGGGTCTACCGGTGATGGTGGCGTCACTGAACCGAGACTGACCCGCCAGAACCGCCGGTGCCGACCCCACGCCGCAACAGGACGACAGATGGGGCCGGGATCGTCCCGGCTCACGATCGCTCTACGGTGGTCGGTGTCCCGTGATCAGCTCGGCGTTGTGACGGGTAGGCCAGCGGTCTCAGCGGCGCTGACGAGCCGGTGGTCATAGGCGATGAAGGCGGTCAGGTCTTCGCGCAACAGCACCGCAGAGGCGAGGTGTAGCGAGTCGAGTGTCCGCAGGGGTGAGTTGCCGATGTCGCAGGCGAGATCTTGAACGCCACGGTCGAGAGGGACCAGGTCGAGGTCGCCGATCACCGCACGAGCCTCGGTGAGCGCGTCACCGCCGGCTCGTCTGGCAGCGCGCAGCACCTCGACCCGTCCCAGCTCGCTGGTCACCGCCGGCATCTCGACCCGCGCACTCAGGTACGCGCTGAGCGCCGACGTCTCCGCTTCCTCTCGCACCAACTTCATCAGCGCCGAGGAGTCGAGATAGATCACAGGCGCTCCGCGCGCTCGGACTCCAGCAGATCCTGGTTGCTCGGCTCACCGGGGACGACACGCACAGGCTGTGGCGCGCGCAACCGCCCCGTCGGGCTCGACGCCGGAATCAGCCGACCGGCAGCGACCAGCCGATCCCTGGTTGTCTGGGAACGCTGCGCGGGCACCAAAAGGGCCACGAGCGTGCCGCGCTCACTGATCTCCACGGTCTGGCCGGCCTTCACCAGGGCGAGGTACCGCGACGCGTTCTGACGCAGCTCCCGCACACCCACACGCTCCATGGTCAACAAGGTAGCACGCTGCGTGCTACGCGTCCCCGGTGCGGATGGGCGCCCCAGCCACCCCGTCGTTTGGCTACTCCGCCGCACGGGGTGGCGAGCGCTGCCGACGCCCTCATGGTCGGGCCCGTGAGTCCCCTTCCTTGCCGAGCGCGAGCGACCCTGGCCCGGCCGCCCGTCGCCCGGCGCTCGGCACCCGGCCGACCCGAGGCGGTTGGTGGCAACCCGGTCAAAGGTCCCGCGGCGGCTGCTGGTCACCTGACCTCGATCTCGGCCCGCTGGGGACGACAATGGCCCCATGACTGAGATGAGAACGGAACACGACTCGATGGGCGAGGTGCAGGTGCCGGCGGACGCGCTCTACGGCGCGCAGACGGCTCGGGCGGTGGAGAACTTCCCGATCTCCGGGCAGACCGTGCCCCGCCCGATCGTCCACGCGCTGGCCCTGCTCAAGGCGTGTGCCGCCGCCGTCAACGCCGAGCTCGGCGCGATCGACGGCGACCGGGCGAAGGCGATCGCGGCCGCCGCGGAGGAGGTGGCCGCCGGCAGGCACGACGACCACTTCCCGATCGACGTCTACCAGACCGGGTCGGGCACCTCGACGAACATGAACGTCAACGAGGTCGTGGCGCGCCTGGCGACGCTCGCCGGCACCGAGGTCCACCCGAACGACCACGTCAACGCCGGCCAGTCCAGCAACGACACCTTCCCGACGTCCATCCGGGTCGCCGCGGTCCTCGCCGCCCGGCAGGAGCTCGACCCCGCGCTGGACCGGCTGCAGCGGGCGTTCGAGCGCAAGGCCCAGGAGTTCGCCGACGTGGTGAAGTCGGGCCGCACCCACCTGATGGACGCGGTCCCGGTGACCCTCGGCCAGGAGATGGGCGGGTATGCCCGGCAGCTGGAGCTGGCGCGCGAGCGGATCACGGCGGCGGCCGAGGGGGCGGCCGAGCTGCCGCTCGGCGGCACCGCCGCGGGGACCGGGCTCAACGCGGCCCCCGGGTTCGCCGAGCGGGTCATCACCGAGCTGTCCGGGCGCACCGGGGTGGAGTTCCGTGAGGCGGAGAACCACTTCGAGGCGCAGTCCACCCAGGACGCCATGGTCGCGCTCAGCGGCGCGCTGAAGACGCTGGCCGTGGGCCTCACCAAGATCTGCAACGACCTGCGCTGGATGGGCTCCGGCCCGCGGGCCGGACTCGCCGAGATCCACCTGCCCGACCTGCAGCCGGGCTCCAGCATCATGCCCGGCAAGGTCAACCCGGTCCTGGCGGAGGCCACGCTCATGGTGTGCGCGCAGGTGATCGGCAACGACGCCGCGGTGACCGCGGCCGGCGCGAGCGGCAACTTCGAGCTCAACGTCATGCTGCCACTCATCGGCCGGGACCTGCTGGAGTCGACCACCCACCTCGCCGGGGCCACCCGGGTCCTGGCGGACCGCTGCGTGGACGGGCTCGAGGCCGACGTCGAGCGGTGCCGCGGCTACGCCGAGGCCTCCACGGCGATCGTCACGCCGCTCAACCGCTACATCGGCTACGAGGCCGCCGCGAAGGTGGCCAAGCAGTCGCTCGCCGAGCAGCGCACCATCCGCGAAGTGGTGATCGATCGCGGCCACGTGGAGAACGGCGAGCTCACCGAGGCCCAGCTCGACGAGGCGCTGGACGTGCTCCGGATGGCCCGGCCGCCGCAGGGCTGACACCCGGGACGACACCGCCCGGGCCGGCCGGGGAAGGAAAGGGCCGGCCCGCCCGGGCGGTGGTGGGGGGACCGGCCGGTCAGTACCAGCCGGTGGCCTGCGAGTGCCCCCACGCACCGCAGGGGCTCCCGTAGGACGCCTGGATGTAGCCGAGCCCCCAACGGATCTGGGTGGCCGGGTTGGTCTGCCAGTCCCCGCCGGCGGTGGCCATCTTCGAGCCGGGCAGCGCCTGCGGGATGCCGTACGCCCCCGAGGAGGGGTTGGTGGCGCCGACGTCCCAGCCGGACTCCTTGTTCCACAGGGCGTTCAGGCAGCCGAACTGGCTCGCGTCCCAGCCGAACGACGCGAGCATCGACTGGGCGATGGAGCGCGGGTCGCCGGTGGGCGCCGGGGCGCTGCGCTGCTCGCTGCGCGAGGCCTGCTCCTCCTGGGCCTCGCGGGCAGCCGCGGCGCGCTCCTTCGCCTCGGCGCGCTCCTGGGCGCGCTTGCGGGCCTCAGCTCGCTCCTTCGCCTCCCGCCGGGCCTTCTCCTGGCGCGCCTGCTCGCGAGCCGCCTTGCGCGCCTCCTGCTGGCGGATGCGGGCAGCCTCCTTCTCCACACCGTCGCGGTATGCCGCACGCCGCGCCGAGCGCTGCCGCTCGATGTCGACCGGGGTGCCGGCGAAGGTGTCGAGGGCCCGGCCATTGGTGACCTGCTGGGCATCGGTGGTGTCACTGGCGGAGATCAGGCCGCCGTCCAGGCTCGCGCCGGTGGCGGACCAGCCGGCGGCACTGGCGGCGAGTGCGGTGAGGGCGAGGGTGGCGGCGACGGCCGGGCGTCGGGCCGCCGTGAGCGTGCGGCGCAGGGGGCCGTGACGGTGGCGGCCGTGGGGACGAGGGCGCATGGGCAGGGGTTCCTCCAGGCAGCAGGCCACCCACGGGTGACCTCAGGGGCGCTGCGTTATCGTTTCGAGACAAATGCGTCGCCCACCGTGCCGTACGCGCAAGCAGAAGCCAAATCCCCGTCCACACCTTGCGGTCCCGTGTGGGAAAGGTCACGAAAACCCGGCAACGGCAGCCTCATCCGTCACAGAGGTCACACCGGTCACGCCGACGGCCGCCACGCACACCTGGTGACCTGGTGACCGTGCCCGTCCGCGTGCCGGGCTTCAGGCGCCGGTCCCCTCGAGCAGCTCGGTGACCAGGGCCGCGATCGGGCTGCGCTCGCTGCGGTGGAGGGTGATGTGCCCGAAGAGCGGGTGGCCCTTGAGCTTGTCGATCACCGCCGCCACCCCGTCGTGCCGGCCGACTCGCAGGTTGTCCCGCTGGCCCACGTCGTGGGTGAGCACGACGCGCGAGTTCTGGCCGATGCGGGACAGCACGGTCAGCAGCACACCGCGCTCGAGCGACTGCGCCTCGTCGACCACGACGAACGCGTCGTGCAGCGACCGGCCGCGGATGTGCGTCAGCGGCAGCACCTCGAGCATCTCCCGGTCGATGACCTCCTCGACCACCTCGCGCGAGACGAGGGCGCCGAGGGTGTCGAACACCGCCTGCGCCCAGGGACCCATCTTGTCGTTCTCGCTCCCGGGCAGGTAGCCGAGCTCCTGCCCGCCCACCGGGTACAGCGGTCGGAACACGATGACGCGTCGGTGCTGGCGACGTTCCAGCACCGACTCGAGACCGGCGCACAGCGCCAGGGCGCTCTTGCCGGTGCCCGCCCGGCCGCCGAGGCTGACGATGCCGACGTCGGGGTCGAGCAGCAGGTCGAGGGCCACCCGCTGCTCGGCGCTGCGGCCGTGCAGGCCGAAGGCGTCGCGGTCGCCGCGCACCAGCCGGACGGACTTGTCCGGTGCCACCCGGCCCAGGCCACGACCGGTCCCCCCGAGCAGCACCAGCCCGGTGTGCACGGGCAGCTCGGCGGCCTCGGCGTGCTCCAGCCGGCCGTCGGCATACAGCTGGTCCAGCTCGGCGTCGGTGACGGCCAGCTCGGTCATCCCCGACCAGCCGATGGCCGGCGCCAGCTCGGCGCGGTACTCCTCCGCGCCGAGGCCCACCGCCGAGGCCTTGATCCGCATCGGCAGGTCCTTGCTGACCACCGTCACATCGTGGCCCTCGTCGGCGAGGTTGCGCGCCACGGCGAGGATGCGGCTGTCGTTGTCCCCGAGCCGGAAGCCCGACGGCAGTGACGCCGGGTCGGTGTGGTTGAGCTCGACCCGGAGCGTGCCGCCGTCCTCCCCCACCGGCACCGGCGCGTCGAGCCGGCCCGCCCGGGCACGCAGGTCGTCCAGGCGCCGCAGGGCCTCCCGGGCGAAGTAGCCCAGCTCGGCGTGGTGGCGCTTGGCCTCCAGCTCGGTGACCACGACGACGGGGAGCACGACCTCGTGCTCGGAGAAGCGGTCCGTCGCTCGGGGGTCGGACAACAACACGGACGTGTCCAGGACGAAGGTCCGGCGGGGGGACGACTTGTGCGTGGCCATACCGACTCCCTTACCCGTGTCACGTGCTCGCGTGACACCTACTCGCGGACGGGGTGCCGGGACGCGACCGCCTGGGCCGGAACCGGCCCTTGGTCCGGAGCTGGTTTCGCTCCATCGGCGGGCCTCCCGAGACGCCCGGCCGGTGCCCGGCGTCGGCACCGACGCTACGGGGCGACGGGGACCCGGTACGGGAACCCGCGACGGCGAGTCGTGCCAGGAGCGCCGGAGCGCCGAGGCACCGGCGGTCGGTCAGGCGCCGTAGCGGCGCTCCCGGGAGGCGTAGGCGCGCAGGGCGCGCAGGAAGTCCACCCGCCGGAAGTCGGGCCAGTAGGCCTCGCAGAAGTAGTACTCGCTGTGCGTGCTCTGCCAGAGCAGGAAGCCGCCGAGCCGCTGCTCACCCGAGGTCCGGATGACGAGGTCGGGATCGGGCTGGCCCTTGGTGTAGAGGTGCTCGGCGATGTGCTCGACGTCGAGGACCTCCGCGAGCTCCTCCAGGGAGATCCCGCGGCCGGCGTGCTCGAGCAGCATCGAGCGCACGGCGTCGGCGATCTCGCGCCGCCCGCCGTAGCCGACCGCCACGTTGACCCAGATGCCGTCGACGTCCGCGGTCGTGTCGGCGGCCTCCTTGAGCCGCTCGGCCGTGTGCGCGGGGAGCAGGTCGAGGGCGCCGACGGGGTTGAGCCGCCAGCGGCGGGAGGCGGCGAGGTCCTCTACGGTCGCCTCGATGATCTCCATCAGCGGCTTGAGCTCCTCGGCCGAGCGGTTGAGGTTGTCGGTCGACAGCAGCCACAGGGTGACGACCTCGACGCCGACCTCCTCGCACCACTCGAGCAGGGGGGAGATGTTGTCGGCGCCCGCCTGGTGTCCCTGCCGGGTGTCGGCACCGCGGGCGCGCGCCCAACGCCGGTTGCCGTCGAGCATGACGCCCACGTGGCGCGGGAGGCGGTCCTGCGGGAGCTGGGCCCTCAGCCGGCGCTCGTACGCGGCATACAGCAGGTCGCGCGCCCCTCGCATCTCCCGGAACTCCTCAACCTGGCGGATCGGTGCGCACGCCACGGTACTCCCCGAACCCGGTCCTCCCGGGTCGGCTCGCGGCTACGGTCGCGTAACCTACGGGTCCGTAGGTTACAGTTTGTCCATGACCAGCCTCGCCCCCAAGCCGTTGCTGCGCGGCTGGATCCACGCCGGCGTGTTCCCCCTCGCCCTCGCCGCCGGCATCGTCCTCGTCGCGCTGGCCCCCACCGGGCGCGCCCGCATCGGTGCCGCCGTCTTCGCGGCCACCGCGGCACTGCTGTTCGGCACCTCGGCGGTCTACCACCGGGGACGGTGGACGCCGAAGGTCCATGCTGTGCTCAAGCGGCTGGACCACTCCAACATCTTCCTGATCATCGCCGGGACCTACACCCCCTTCGCCCTGCTGCTGCTGTCCTGGGAGCAGGCCCGCATCCTGCTGGCCGTCGTGTGGGCCGGAGCCGTCACGGGCGTGCTCTTCCGGGTGCTGTGGGTCGACGCACCCCGCTGGCTCTACACGCCGGTCTACGTCGCGCTCGGCTGGGTCGCCGTCTTCTACTTCGGGCCGTTCCTGCGCCACGGCGGCGTGGCCGTGGTCACCCTGATCGCCGTGGGTGGTCTGCTCTACACCCTCGGCGCAGTGGTCTACGGCACCCGGCGCCCGGACCCCTCACCTCGCTGGTTCGGCTTCCACGAGGTGTTCCACGCGTTCACCGTCGCCGGCTACACCGTGCACTACGTCGCCGCGTCACTGATCATCTACCCGGCGGTCGCGCCGGTCGTCTGACCCGGGACCCGGCGCGGGGCGCGTCTCCTCGGCGGCCCTCGACTCCTCCTCCTCGCGCCACCGCATCCGGCGCAGCCGGGCGTTCATGTTGCGCATCAACAGGTAGGTGGCCAGCGCCAGCAGGAAGAGCACGATGAACCCGCCGACCCCGGCGGTCACGCCCATCGGGTAGTTCACGGCCGGTCCCCCGAGGGCAGCACGCTCGGCTGCGTGCCGTCGTAGACGACCTCGAGCCCCTGCTTCACGGCGAGCGCGTCGGCCTCCTGCGGCGAGCCGAGGCCGGCGAACAGGTCGTCCTCGATGGGCACCACCGGGACGTAGGACAGGGCGGCCTCGTAGTCCTCGGTCGGCCAGACCTGCTGCTGCATCTCCAGCGGCACCCGGAACCAGCTGCCCTCGGGGTCGACCTGGGTCGCGTGCGCGAGCAGGGCCCGGTCCCGCTGCGGGAAGTACTCGGCGCACTCGATCCGGGTGGTGACCGTGCGCTCGCCGCGGTCCTCCCAGCGCTTGATCCACTCGGTGTAGGGCGACTCGAGGCCGGCCGCCTCCATGGCGTCGTGGAAGCTCTGGATCCGGCCCTTGGACAGCGTCTGGTTGTAGTAGACCTTGAGCGGCTGCCAGGGTGAGCCGACGTGCGGGAACGCCGACCGGTCACCGGCGGCGCCGAAGGCGGACATCGCCACGTGGTGGCACATCACGTGGTCGGGGTGCGGGTAGCCGCCGTTCTCGTCGTAGGTGGTCATCACGTGCGGGCGGAAGTCGCGCACCACGCGGACCAGGGCCTCCGTGGTGACCTCGAGCGGCTCCAGGGCGAAGCACCCCTCGGGCAGGTCCGGCAGGGGGTCACCCTCGGGGAGGCCGGAGTCGACGAAGCCGAGCCAGGTGTGCTGCACGCCGAGCACCGCCTGCGCCCGGGCCATCTCCTCGCGGCGCACCTGCGGCATGTCCCGCAGGATCTCGGGGTCCTGCTTCAGCCGTGGGTTGAGGATGTCCCCCCGCTCGCCACCGGTGCAGGACACGACGAGGACGTCCGCCCCCTCGGCGACGTACTTCGCCATCGTCGCCGCACCCTTGCTGGACTCGTCGTCGGGGTGCGCGTGCACCGCCATGAGCCGCAGTCGATCAACCACCTGCACACCTCTAGCGCGTCATCACGGACAATGAACCCGGCCATCATCGCACCAGCGGAAAGGTCTCCTC
>DASSKF010000028.1:0-2311 GCA_035690725.1 Segeticoccus sp. | reverse complement strand
GCCGACTACCTGGCCGCCAACCTGGACGCCTCCGGCGGCGCCGGCGTCGTGGGGGAGGGTGCCGTGGTGGAGGGGCGGGTCGAGCGCAGCGTGGTCTGGGACGGTGCGTACGTCGGGCCGGACGAGCACCTCGTCGAGGCCATTCGCGCCGGGACCCGGTCGGAGCCGCTGACGGTGCGCCCCCACTCGACCGGACACGCGTAGCGCGAGCGCACTCGGGCGTTCCGCCCGGGTGCGCTCGCGCGCCGCGTGTCCGGTGGGGTCACGTGAACAGGGCGATGCCGGCGAGCGAGACGACCCCCGCGACGAGCGAGGAACCGGCCCCCAGCACAACGGCCCGGCCGCCGGTGCGCACCAGCGAGGGCAGGTGGACCGAGGTGCCCAGCCCGAAGAGCGCCCCGGCCAGCAGCAGGGTGGTCAGCACGTGCGCACCGTCCAGGACGGGCGCCGGCAGCAGGCCGGTGCTGCGGACGGCCACCATGGCGATGAAGCCGACGACGAAGAGCGGCACGAGCGGCGGGCGCTTCCCCTGCGGCGCCGCGTCCCGCTCCCGGTGCCGTCGCACGACGCTGTAGCCGGCGATCAGCGGGGCCAGCAGCACGACCCGGGTCAGCTTCACCACCGTGGCGACGGCCAGCGCGGTCCCGCCCGCCGCCGATGCCGCGGCGACCACCTGCGCGACCTCGTGGACCGCGGCACCCGACCACACGCCGTACGAGACGTCGGAGAGCCCGAGGGGCACCTGCAGGGCGGGGAGCAGGAAGATGGCCAGGCTACCGAAGATCGTGACCAGCGCGACGGCGGTGGCCAGGTCCTCCTCCTCGCTGTCACTGACGGCGTCCATGGCCGCGGCCGCCGACGCGCCGCAGATGGAGAAGCCGGTGGCGACGAGCAGGGTCGTGCCAGGGCTGACCCCGAGGCGGTGGCCCAGCCAGAGCGTGCCGGCGAAGGTGCAGCTGACGGTGACGAGCACGACCAGGAGGATGCCCGGGTCGAGGCCGAGGACCTCCGAGACCGCCAGCTGCAGCCCGAGCAGGACCACCCCGACGCGCAGCAGCTTCTTGGTGGCCAGCACGGTGCCGGGCAGCGCCCAGCCGCCCAGCAGACCGACGTTGCGGGCGAGTGCGCCGAGCACGACCGCGACCGTCAGCGCACTGATCGCGGGGAGCCGGCTGCTGACGGCGTAGGAGATCCCGACGCCCACGGCGACGGCGAGCAGGCCGGGGCCGAAGCGGCGGACGGCCGCGGTGGAGCGGGCGCGGGTCGGGGCGTCGGTGGTGCCGGTCCGTCGGCCGGCGGTCTGGTTCGTGGGCACGGGGCCATCCTCGGGGATCGTCGCCGGCCACCGGTAGCCGCCGGCTTGCTCTGTACCCATAGGCTGCCCCTATGAGGACCGACCTGCGCTCGCTCGAGTGGCTGCTCGCCGTGGCCGAGCACGGCAGCATCGGCGCCGCCGCACGAGCACTGCGGGTGAGCCAGCCGTCGGTCACCGACCGGCTGCAGCGGCTGGAGCGCCACCTGGGCCTGGCGCTGCTGCAGCGCTCCCCGCGCGGCACCCGGCTCACGCCCGAGGGCGGAGCCGTCGCCGACTGGGCCCGGCAGGTGCTGGACGCCTCCGACCGGCTCGAGGCGGGGGCCGCGGCGCTGCGGCGGCGGCAGGACAGCGAGCTGCGGGTGTCGGCGAGCATGACCGTGGCGGAGTACCTCCTGCCCCGCTGGCTGGCGGACCTGCGCGAGCGCCACCCGGACACCGCCGTCGCCCTGCGCATGCGCAACTCGCAGGACGTGGCCGAGGACGTGCGGCAGGGGCGGGCCGACCTCGGCTTCGTCGAGGGCCCCCGGGTGGATCGTGACCTGCGCCGGCGGGTCGTCACCGACGACGAGCTCGCCGTCGTGGTTGGTCCCGGCCACCGCTGGGCCGGGCGGCGTCCTCCCGTGTCCGTCACCGACCTCGTCGCCGAGCCCCTCGTCGTCCGCGAGCCCGGGTCGGGCACCCGGGACACGCTGGCGCGGGCCCTCGAGCGGGCCGGTCAGCCCGGAACGCCCCGTGGCGGGCTGGAGCTGGCCTCGACGGCGGCCATCAAGGGGGCCGTGCTCGGTGGGCAGGGGGTCGGCGTGCTCAGCCGGCTGGCCGTCGCCGATGACCTCGCCTCCGGCCGGCTGCACGAGGTCCGCGTCGACGGGCTGGACCTCGGGCGCCGGCTGCGCCTCGTGTGGCCGTCCGGCCGGCGGCTGACCGGTGCGGCGGCCGCGCTGGCCGCGACCGCACTCGCCGCACGCACCTGACCGGACACGCGTTGCGCGAGCGCAC